>JAZOTK010000037.1:0-2198 GCA_045657605.1 Clostridia bacterium | reverse complement strand
AACTTAGGTCTTGTTCTTGCACAGATAATATCAGCTTCGCCGATTTTTTTAACCGAAAGTCTCAGCGGTACGGCAACCTTTTTAAGATTCATACCGATAAGTGTTCCGCCGATATCTATACCCGCATCAGCGCGGATTTCTTCTACAGCGGCAGGTTTTTCAAAATTTTTGTATGCTGTGGTAGCAAAACTGCCTCCCGCCTTAGGCTGGGGGATAACATTAACCTCATCTTGGCCGAGTTTTATGCGAAGCTCATCTTCAATAATAATCGCGCGGTTTAAATGCTCACAGCATTGCGCCGCCAGATAAATTCCTCTTTCTTTAAGAACAGGATAAATACCGGCAAAAATACTTTCAGCAATTTCCACACTCGAATTTGTGCCGATTTTATCACCACAGACCTCGCTGGAAGAACAGCCGATAACTAAAATTTTCCCGGCACCAAGATTTGCCTTTTCTATAATTTCTTCCGCCGCCGCTTTTGCAGCAGCCGTAATTTCTTCATACATAATAATCCTCCATTCTGCCGCACTGCGGCACAAAACATAACGTGAAAAAGAAGTGGTGCAGATTGCTGCTCTCTTGCGAGCGGTGCCGTACAAATGGTACTGCCCCGAGCAAGAAGCAGTGATATGTGCCGCTTATTTTTTGCGTTGAATACACTCCCAAAAATCTATATATAAATATTATATCATATATTAAAAAAAAGTCAATTCAAAATGTATTTTTTCAGAAAATTTGCTAAAAATACTTGACAAACCGTTATATTTATGGTACAATAATAAAGTTGGTTTTGAAACACAAACAAGGGCCATTAGCTCAGTCGGCAGAGCACCTGCCTTTTAAGCAGGGTGTCCCGCGTTCGAATCGCGGATGGCTCACCAGAAAAAAGCACTTGCGATTGCAAGTGCTTTTTTCAGTTAAATCCGTCTGAGGACGTAAGAAATCCACTACGTGGATGAAATCTGCTTCGCAGATGAAATCGCCTGCGGCGGATAAAAGACGGATTTGATTTCATCCAAACTTGTTTTGGATTTCATCGTGAATTAATTGAACGATTTCATTGTTTCTTCCCATACAAAGCAAAAGACGGGCATTAGCCCGTCAATTTATTTATCTGTATACTATTTTTTTTACGATTCTTTTGTCAGTTGCGACTCCAAACCTGCTGCGGATGCGGGCGGTCAGCGCCAGCTTTTTCAGCAGCAGCTGTTCGGACTTTTTTTCAAGCTTTTTGATGTATTTTCCGTCTAAAGGATATTTCACATCATAAAGCACATCGAATTTATCGTGAATTTTATTTATTTTGCGGTTGATACCTGCAAGACGTGCTACGTAATAATGTATTATAATATTCATATAAAAGCTCCTCCCGACAGTTATATTATATATCAAAATATCGGGAAAATCAATATCAACCGTCAGACAAATTTCGACAAACTTTATTTTTCGGGGAAAATGAACCAACCGCCGGGTTTGCCGCATACGGGGCATACTTCGGGAGCGTTTGTGCCGGTGTGTTTATGACCGCAGAATGAACATTCCCAGATGAGCGGTTCTTTTCTCTTACATAACTCATCCGCTTTTAAAAGTTCATGCATCTGAGAGAAAAATTTATTATGCTCGCCTTCAATTGTGGCAATAAGTCTGAAAGATGCCTCGACACTACTGAACCCTTCTTCTTTTGCCTTTGCCGCAAATGCGGGATATACTTTTTCGTGTTCGGCGCTTTCACCGCGTGCGGCAAACAGCATATTTTCGACTGTCTGACCGATTTCAAATGGATAACCGCCGTCTATATTGATATTGGAAATGGGCTCTCCGCCACAGCGTATAATATGATTAAAAAACACCTGAGCGTGAGCCTGCTCGTTTTTTGCAATATGCTTTATACGGCGGCTTAAATATTCATACCCTTCGTTTTTCGCACGTTCCGCATAAAAAATATAACGGTTTCTTGCCTGACTTTCACCCGCAAAAGCACGTGCAAGATTTAAAAAAGTTTCAGATTGCTTAAAATCCATATAAAAATTCCTCCTTCTGATAAAATTATCTGCAGCAGGAGGGATTTTTATGTGTTTATTATATTGTATATTTTGCGGCAAACACAGCATATTTTTCGTCAAAATAGGTGTTTTCTTTCATATTTTTGATTGATTCGTGCATATTCATATTATTTTCGTGAGAATCGATAATAC
>JAZOTK010000036.1:0-16590 GCA_045657605.1 Clostridia bacterium | reverse complement strand
CAACACCGCCGTTGAAGAAAAATGTTACATGAGCATATTTTTCTGTTTCGGCAATTCTCAGCTGGTTCATACCTTTTTTGCTTAAAATTTCACCAAATGTGTTATCAAGCTTCTGAGGTTTGAATGCAACGTCTACGTTAGGCATAAGAGCGTCATACTGTGTCATACATACATAATTTACCTTGCTGTATTTTTTACGGTCAAAACCGCTGAATTCATCATCAACAAAGCAACGTGTAATTTCTCTTGCCCTGTCGGGACGGAAATTGAAAAATACTATGCTGTCGCCTTCATCTACGGTTGCACCTTCGGTAACAACTGTAGGAACAACAAACTCGTCAAATACTTCGTTTTTATAAGAATCTTCAACTGCACAAACACCGCATTTTGCGGTTTCGCCTTCGCCGAGTGCGATAGCATTGTATGCTTTTTCAACTCGTTCCCAGCGATTGTCACGGTCCATAGCATAAAATCTGCCCATTACCGTAGCAATTTTTCCTGCACCGATTTTCTCGAGCTCAGCATAAAGTTCTTTTACAAAATCAGCTCCGGAAGCGGGGGGGACATCACGGCCGTCAAGCAGGCAGTGGATAAATATATCTTTAACGCCTTTTCTTTTAGCCATTTCTATAAGTGCATACAGATGTGTGTTGTGGCTGTGTACACCGCCATCAGACAAAAGTCCGATAAGGTGAAGTTTTGTATTATTTGCAACGCAGCTGTCCATAGCCTTGCAGAGAGCTTCGTTTTCAAAGAAATCGCCGTCTTTTATAGATTTTGTTATTCTTGTAAGCTCCTGGTAAACTACTCTGCCGGCACCGATGTTTGTATGACCTACCTCGGAGTTACCCATCTGACCGTCGGGCAGACCTACATCCATACCGCTTGCGTTTATTTTAGTATTGGGATATTCCTTAAGATACTTGTCCATATTAGGAGTATTGGCACGGCATATTGCATTGCAAATACCTTCGGGAGCAATTCCGTAACCGTCAAGTATCATAAGACATAAAGGTTTTTTAGACATTTTAATTATCCTTCCTTTATAAGATTAACCTGCAAAATTGATTATTGTGCTGAAATCTTCTGCCTTAAGGCTTGCACCGCCGATAAGACCACCGTCAATATCAGACATTGCCAGCAGACCTTCTGCGTTTTTAGCGTTCATGCTGCCGCCGTAAAGGATACGGATTTTGTCAGCTGTTTCTTTTGAATATATTTCAGAAAGAACAACGCGGATAGCTGCACAAACTTCGTTTGCCTGTTCATCTGTTGCTGTTTTACCTGTACCGATTGCCCAGATAGGTTCGTAAGCGATAATAACTTTTTCAGCATCTGCTGCGGAAATATCTTTCATAGCAAGCTTAATCTGCATTGCAATCCAATCGAAAGTAATACCGTCTTCACGCTGGTCAAGAGTTTCGCCACAGCATACGATAGGTGTAATACCTTTTTCGAGTGCTTTTATTGTCTTTTTATTTACTGTAGCATCTGTTTCAGCAAAATATTCACGTCTTTCGGAGTGACCGATAACTACATATTTTACGCCTACAGCATTTAACATATCAGCTGAAACTTCACCTGTGAATGCACCTTTATCTTCAAAGTACATATTCTGTGCACCAACGCCTATTTTGCTGCCTTCAGCCGCAGCTACTGCTGACGGAAGTGCAACAAAAGGTGTGCATACAACAACTTCAGCGGAAGAAGCGTTTGCAGCTGCTTTTATACCTGCAATAAGAGCTTCGCCCTCTGCCGGTGTGTTATTCATTTTCCAGTTACCTGCTATAACTTTTGTTCTCATTTTCTTTTCTCCTGTTCTGTATTTTTATTATACAAGGAAGGCTCGGGAGCAGAGCTCCCGCACCTTATTGTTTTTGAAACTTATTTATCCTGGAGGCAAGCTATTCCGGGGAGCTCAAGTCCTTCAAGGAATTCAAGGCTTGCACCGCCACCTGTTGAAATGTGGCTCATCTTATCAGCAAAACCGAGCTGTTCTACTGCAGCCGCACTGTCACCGCCACCGATGATTGTAACTGCATCAGCTTCGCCTACCAGCTTAGCTACTGAAATTGTACCGTTTGCAAAGTTAGGCATTTCAAAGCAACCCATAGGTCCGTTCCATACGATTGTTTTAGCTTCAAGAATGCTTTCTTTGAAGAGTTCGATTGAAGCTTCGCCGATGTCAAGACCTTCCCAGCCTTCGGGAATATCCATAATGGAAACAGTCTTTCTGTTAGCATCGTTGCTGAAATCGTCAGCTACTACGTTCTCAATGGGGAGAAGGAGCTTAACGCCTTTTTCTTCTGCTTTTGCCATAATTTCACGGCAATAGTCAAGTCTTTCATCATCACAGAGAGAGTTACCGATTTTACCGCCCTGTGCTTTTGCAAAGGTATAAGCCATACCGCCACCGATGATTATTGTATCACATTTATCAAGAAGAGCGTTTATTACGCCGATTTTATCTTTAACCTTTGCACCGCCGAGGATAGCAAGGAAGGGTCTCTGGGGATTAGATACCGCATTGCCTAAAAAGTCGATTTCTTTCTGAATAAGGTATCCGGAAACTGCGGGCAGATAATCTGCTACGCCTGCTGTTGAAGCGTGTGCTCTGTGAGCTGTTCCGAAAGCATCGTTTACAAATATTTCAGCAAAAGAAGCGAGCTGTTTTGCAAATTCGGGATCGTTCTTTTCTTCTTCTTTGTGGAAACGAACGTTTTCAAGAAGCATTACATCGCCATCCTTGAGATTTGCTGCAAGAGCCTTTGCATCGTCTCCGATAACGTCTTTAGCCATAGCAACCTCTTTGCCGAGAAGCTCGGAAAGTCTTTTTGCAACGGGAGCCAGGCTGTATTTCATATTAAACTCGCCCTTAGGTCTTCCCATGTGTGAGCAAAGGATAACCTTAGCGCCGTTTTCGATTAAGTACTTGATTGTGGGAAGTGCACCTATTATACGGTTTTCATCGGTAATTTTACCGTCACCGTCCATGGGCACGTTAAAGTCACATCTTACCAGGACTTTTTTGCCGTTTATGGCAATGTCTTCTACTGTTTTTTTGTTTAACATTTTCAGCACCTCTTATTTATAATATTTTTTTGTTAAAAAAATTTTTCTACACCATATATTTTATATCAAAATTAAAAATTTTTCAAGTATTTACATATAATTCATATACTTTGACAAAAAAATAACTCATATGGGGGTTTTATATAGTCATTTTGCCCTATGAAAATTGGCGTATCAGCCTTAAAACCTCATCACCGTACTTTCTCAGCTTAGCTTCGCCTATTCCGCTTACGTCAAGAAGCTCCGCTTCGGTGACCGGCATTTTTTTGCACATATCCCGCAGGGTCATATCAGAAAACACGACAAATGCAGGTACTTTTGCCTCTGCGGCAAGCCTGCTGCGCAGGGCTTTAAGCTCAAGGTAAAGCGGCGGCATATCCTCGGTGGGAACAAGCCTTTTTGCGCGCTTTCTGCTTTTTTCAAAATTGGTTACAGCCACAGCATCAACTGACGGCTCATAGTATGACGGGATTTCGGTATCGGGAATATGTATTTCTTCTTCCTCCGGCGGAGCGTTACAAATACTGCATTTACCGCATTTTTCGGGTGCGGTTTCGCCGAAATAATTCAGAATATTTTTACGCAGACAATCCTTTGAGCGACAGTAGAAAACCATTTTTTTCAGCTTTTCTTTTTCGTTTTCCTTTATCCTCTCAAAATCCTCGTCGCTTATATCGGGATTTTTCTCTGCCTTATCAATGAGAAATTCCTGAATATGATAATCCCTTTTCTGGTATAGAAGCAGACAAATGGCATCGCTTCCGTCCCTTCCGGCACGACCGGCTTCCTGATAGTAATTTTCAATGCTTGCAGGCATATTATAATGTACTACATACGAAATATCGGATTTGTCAATTCCCATACCGAAAGCGTTTGTTGCTACCATAACCTTTATGCGGTCATACAGAAAATCCTCCTGCATTGAGGAACGCAGCTCCTGCGACATTCCGGCGTGATATTTTCCTGCCTGATATCCCGCATTCTGAAGCATATCACAGACAAAATCCACGTTTTTCCTCGTGCTGCAATAAATTATTCCCGATTCGTTATTATGACTTCTCATAAAATGCTTTAGATACATATCCTTATCCTTTGGCATAGCTATATCAAAATACAGATTGGGACGGTCAAATCCGGTAATTTTTATTTCGGGATTTTTCAGTTTTAATATCCGTATAATATCATCTCGTACGCGACCTGTAGCGGTAGCGGTAAAAGCGCTTATCACAGGACGGTATCCTAAATTTTCTATAAATTTCGGTATTTCAAGATAAGAGGGGCGGAAATCCTGTCCCCACTGCGATACGCAGTGTGCCTCATCAACGGTTATCATAGAAATATTCACCGACCCGGCAAACTCACGGAAGCTGTATGTATTAAGTCTTTCCGGTGCAACGTATATAATTTTATAAATACCTGCCCTCGCGTTTGAAAGTGCCTTGAAATACTGATTTTCGGTAAGTGAGCTGTTAAGATACGCCGCTCTGACTCCCGATTGTACAAGAGCCGTTACCTGGTCTTTCATAAGGGAAATAAGCGGGGATATGACAAGCGTTATACCGTCCATCATAAGAGCCGGAACCTGGAAACAGATAGATTTTCCCGCACCGGTAGGCATTATTCCGAGGACATCTCTGCCTTCTGTTATTTTATCTACAAAAAATTCCTGTCCGCCGCGGTAGCTTTCATAGCCGAACACCTGCTTCAGGATACTGTATTTATCCACTTTTCATCATTCCTTTAATATAATATTTTATACTAAAACAGAAAAAAAGTCAATATTAAAACATAAAAAAACGCCCGCAGGATATATACTATCCGTAATGCGGGCGATTGTTTATAAAATTTATTTTACTTCAAGAGTCCAGCCGAAGGTATCTTCTACCTTACCGAACTGTATTCCGGTTACTGTATCGTAAATCTTCTGGCTTACGGGACCTATTTTGCCGCCACCGATTTCCATTACGTCATCACAGTATCTGAGTTTACCTACAGGAGAGATAACAGCTGCTGTACCGGTACCGAATACTTCTTCAAGCTTGCCGTTTTTCTGAGCTTCAATAAGCTCGTCAACGGAGATTTTTCTTTCTTCTACATCATAACCCCAGCTCTTGCAGAGTTCAATTACGGAGTTACGGGTAATACCGGGAAGAATACTGCCGTTTAATGCAGGAGTAACGATTTTGCCGTCAATTTTGAAGAAGATGTTCATTGCGCCTACTTCTTCGATATATTTTCTTTCAACGCCGTCAAGCCACAGAACCTGTGAATAGCCGTCGTCGTGAGCTTTCACCTGAGCGATGAGGGAAGCAGCATAGTTCCCGCCTGTTTTAGCAAAGCCCATACCGCCTTTTACAGCTCTTACATATTCATCTTCAATCCAGATACCAACGGGAGCAAGTCCGCTTGCATAGTACGCGCCGCTGGGAGAAAGAATAACTATGAAAAGATATGTCTTTGACGGTGCAACACCTAAAAATTCATCAGTAGCAATGATAAAAGGTCTTATGTAAAGAGATGTTCCGGGAGCTGTGGGAATCCAGTCAGCGTCAACTTTAACAAGCTCTTTTACAGCTTCAACGAAATATTCTTCGGGAAGCTCAGGAATACAAAGACGCTCGTTTGAAGCGTTTGTACGTTTTGCATTCATATCGGGTCTGAAAAGACGAACCTTATCATCTGCGCCTCTGTAAGCCTTAAGACCTTCAAACATTTCCTGACCGTAATGGAAAACCATTGCGGAAGGAGCAAGAGAAAGGTTCTGATAAGGAACGATTCTCGCATCGTGCCAGCCTTTGCCTTCGGTATAATTCATCATAAACATATGGTCGGTGAATACTTTACCGAATCCAAGATTGGACTGGCCGGGTTTAGCTGCCGGGGTTGTGGTATGTGTAATTTTAATTTCCATAATAAATTTACCTTTCTGCCTGCCGGATTTTTTTAATATGCCGCTGCAGGCTCTGCGGTTTTCTTTTCTTATAATTATACATCATTTTTAATAAAAAATCAATAGAAATTAAAAAAAATAACGTATTTAATTAAAAATTAATAAAAAAACAGTTGAAATGTTTGAAATTTATGGTATAATTATAATAGATACAAAAATTCACCACAGGACGGAGAGGTAGTGAAATTAATGAACGTATTATTTTTAACGGTTTCAACGGGACAAGGGCATACAAGCTGCGGAAAAGCTGTAGAAGCTTATCTGAAAAAAGACGGCGTAAATACATATTTCCTTGACGTTTATGCACATATACATCCGCTTTTCGGAAAGGCTGTTTCCGACATTTATCTTTTTGCATCAGGGAAAACACCTAAACTTTACGGAATGTATTATGATAAAGAGGATATGGGCAAAGGTAAAATAATCAATGTGGTTTCAAATTTCAATAAGACAATCAAAAGAAAAATAAAGAAATTTATAATTTCAAACCGTATTGATGTAGTTGTATGTACTCATCTGTTTGCAGGTCAGATTATGACAATGCTCAAAGATGATGTCCGTACTGTAAATATCGGAATTGTAACCGATTATACGATACATCCGAAATGGGAAACAACCGATATGGACTGCTATGTGCTGGCTGATGAAAGCCTCACACATCTTGCGGTAAAAAAAGGACTTGAAAAAGAAAAACTGCTTTGCTGCGGTATACCCGTAAATATGAAATTTGCACAAAAGCATGATAAAGCCGAAGTGCGCAAAAAACTTGGTCTGGGTGACGGAAACGTGATTTTCGTTATGATGGGCAGTATGGGCTACGGTAATATCGAAGGAATAATAGAAGAAATTGAAGACAGCGGAATTGATGCGGAAGTTATAGTTGTCTGCGGTAATAATGCAAAAGCAAAAGAATTTGTGGAAGAAACACCGCACAAACTTAAATTCCATACCTACGGATTTGTAAATAACGTGGACGAGTTTATGGACGCTGCAGACTGTATAGTAACAAAACCGGGCGGTCTTTCGGTTACGGAAAGCCTTGCAAAAGAGCTTCCGATGATTTTCGTTGACCCGATACCCGGTCAGGAAGACAGAAACGTAGAATTTCTGGTTAATAATGGCGTGGGTCTTGCTGTATCAAAATCATATTCGCTGTCAAGTGCGCTTAATCTGTTTTTCGGAAACGAAATAAGACAGCAGGAAATCAGAGCGGCGATAAAACGTATGGCAAAACCTGAGGCATCAAAAGAAATAGGCGAATATATCCTGAGTCTTGATAAAAAGAGAATTTAAAGGTTATTTTGTGTTTATTTTAAACAGAACAACCCCGCCTATCATAAGTGCAAGTCCGGCGAACTTTGTCCAGTGAAATGCAATTTTTTCGCTTTCCATTATACCGAAAGCGTCAATAACTGCCGCTACAGTCAGCTGGGAAATAAGTATGGTGGATATTGCAACGGTAGGGGAGAGGTTGCCGATACCGAGCATAACGGTTATGGTGATAATAAGCCCTAAAACACCACCAAACAGGTAAATCGGACGGGCTGAGCCAATAGCCATAAAATTACCCTTACCTAAGATAAAAACGGCTATAAGGGACAGAATAAAGGCTGTTCCCTGAACATAGGCATTTGATTCATAAAGACCTATTTTATCACTGAGACGTGTGTTCATAACACCCTGAATACTCATTGCCGCACCGGCAATAATACTGAATATAAAACCAAGCATAAAAAACCCTCCGTTAAAGTATATATACAGTATGTACGAGAAAAGAAATTTTTATGCAAAAAACCGACCTGCAGCTGTTATTCTGCGGTCGGTTTATTTTTTATCAGTCAATTATATAATTATCGGGGTTTTGCGGTACACCGTCAACCCTTACTTCAAAATGAAGGTGCGGTCCGGTGGAAATACCTGTGTTTCCGACTTTACCGATTACATCGCCTTTTTCAACAATATCGCCTTCGTTTACGTCAATACTGCTGAGATGGGCGTAATAGGTTTCCATTCCGTTCTGATGGTCAAGAATAATCATATTACCATAATCATAACGGTTTACGGTAGTTTTGACAATACCGTTATCTGCCGCCTTTACGGGAGAGCCTTCTTTTCCGGCTATATCGACACCTTTATGGGTACGTCCCCAGCGTGACCCGTAACGGGAAGACACAGTTCCGTTAAAGGGGGTAATAATGCTGCCTGTACCTTCGCCTGAAACCTCACGTGTACCTACGTTTACAATCTCTGCAGTAGGTGCGGTTATTTCAACTGTTGACATTACTGTTTTTTCGGTTTCTGTTCCGTTTACAAAGGTAAGCTGTGCAGTAACCTCGCGGCTGCCGCTGACACCTGCTCTTACAATTTCGCGACTGCCGAGACGAAGCCTGTCTGTTGGAATTTCTTCGGTTGCGTAGATTACAGGCTCATTATATGTTACGGTTTTTACTGTCTGAACAGAAAGCTTTTTAAGCAGACGACTGAGAAGATCATCAGAGCTGAATATTCCGGGAACATATTCGGTTTTTATTTCTATATTGTTAAGTATACTCGGGTTTTCGCCTTCATACTCAGATTTTACTGTTTCAAGAGCAGTATTTATTTCGTCACCGGTTGCGGTGGTGGCTATCTTTTCGCCGTCAGCATATAGCACATAACCTTTTACAACACCGTCCGAGAGTGCCATCAGATTATCTGTAAGGCTGTCAAGCGAGGTAAACATATTCTTCGGTATTATTCTGAAAACATAAGCAGGTGTGGAATTTAATGTATAATATCTGCCTGCGATATTTTCTATATCATAATTAACATTATCGTAAACAGTAGAGAAATATTCCTTATCAGGGACGGAACCTATTTTTTGTCCGTCAATATACACATCATAAGCAGGAGTGAAAAACAGCAGGGTTATACACAAAACTGCTACAATACCTGCAAAAACTGCCATATTGGTAATGTTACCCGATTCTTTTTTCTTTATTATATATTCCTTGCCTTTGGCAATGTAATTATCTATAAATGACGGAACCGCTTTTTTGTTTTCCGTATTGCTTGTGTCTGCCGATGAATCGCCGGAAATAATACAACATCTGTTGCCTTTTTCTTTCATATCATCGCTCCCTTCAAAAGCATTAAAACTGTGTGCGAAGCTGTTACTATCTTACGCACACAGTTTTCAATTATACACTATTTTTGTTAATTTGTCAATAGGTAGCCTTAATTTTTGTTCATTATGACGAAAGATTATCTTCTGATGAGGCATCTTCCGTTTCGGCATCCGGAGTAGGCTTTGGTCTTACTTCGGAAGGCGTATCGGTTTCGGGATCAGAAGTCTCCGGAACAGAAGGAGTAGCATCTGAGCCTACTGACGGTGTAGCAGATGGATCGGGTGATGCAGAGCCGTCAGTTGTCCCGTCCGGAGCGGGAGAAATTTCGGGAGTAGGAGTCGGCTCGTGCCCTTCAGTAGAACATAAGAACTTTGGAGTCGCGCCTTTTTTGAATTCCTCGGTGTATGCGGGGCAGATGTCGGCAACAGCAAGATTTCCTGTATTTTTACAAATGCTTACACTCACGATACCCGCAGGCTTTTCAAAAGGCGTATTTTTCAAATCCTTGTGAAGCGAGGTCATAACCGCTTTCCAGAGCTTGTGTGCCACAACGGAGGTACGGTTGTAGGGAACGGTTTTGGGAATATCATATCCGTACCATACACCACCCAGATAATAGGGGGTATAACCGATATACCATCTATCCTTATCATCGTTTGTAGTACCGGTTTTTCCTGCCGAAACCATTCCGGGAATAGCCGCTGAACGTCCAAGTGAGCCTTCAGCTGTGCTTTTTAAAACACTTGTCATAAGATATGCAGTCTGCTCGGAGAATACCCGTTCTGCCACAATCTCTTTTTCAAGCAGAATTTTTCCTTTTGAATCCACAACCTTTGTATAAGTATAAGGTTCAGTGTATATACCTTTGTTTGCAAAGGCGCCGTAAGCGGCGGTCATATTCTTAACGCTAACGCCGTTGTACATACCGCCGAGAGCGAGGGAAGATAGGTTTTTATCCTGAGATTCGTCAAGTGAAGATAGACGAAGTTTATTTTTTGCAAAATCGAAAGATTTGTTAACGCCTACAGTTTCGACCGTTTTGATAGCCGGAATATTCATTGACTGAACAACAGCTTCGCGGACTGTTACGTTACCTTTAAAGCCTTTGTACCAGTTCTGCGGTTTCCAGCCGGCTTTTTCGTACGGCTCGTCCTTTAAAATACTGCCGGGCGAAAGCAGGTTAAGCTCAATTGCGGGACCGTATGCAGTCAGCGGTTTTATTGAGGACCCCGGCTGTCTGACGGTATCTACCGCACGGTTAAGCGGGAATCCTTCAGTTTTTCTGCCGACGCCGCCAACCATACCGAGAACAGCGCCTGTTTCGGGGGATATTATAACCATAGCCGCCTGAGGCTGTACATCGCCTGATAATTTCGGGAACAGTGCGGTGTTGGAGGAATCCTCAAAAACTTCCTCAATTGCAGACTGAACATGGGGGCTTACGGTAGAATATATCTTAAGTCCGCCGGAATATACCATACGGCGCGCCTGTTCGGGAGAAAGCTTCTTTTCCTTTGCTAAATCCTCGGCAATTTCATTTATCATAGCTTCAGTAAAATATGAATTTGCTGAATCTGCTGCTATACCGTCATTTTCAATAGCAAAATCAAGCTTCTGGGCAACAGCCTCGTCATATTCCTCCTGATTTATATATCCGAGCTCAAGCATTTTATCTAAAACGAGCTCCTGTTTTTCTTTATTCTTATCGGGATGGTCAAACGGGTCAAAGGTAGCGGGTCTTTGAGTAATACCTACAATGGACGCCGCTTCTGCAATAGAAAGCTCGGATACGTCCTTATCAAAATAGGTATGAGACGCGAGCTGTATACCGTTACAGCCATTGCCGAAATATACGATATTAAGATAATATTCCAGGATTTCGTCCTTCTCAAGCTGTGTTTCCAGCACGAGAGCGCGGAAAATTTCTTTCAGCTTACGTAATGGCGAGTATTCGCGTTCGTCAGTAAGGTTTTTAATGAGCTGCTGGGTTATGGTACTGCCGCCGTAATCACCGCTTCCTGTGACATATCCGAGAATTGCACCTAAGGTACGTTTTAAATCCATTCCCTGATGGGAATAAAAACGTTCGTCTTCAATAGCGATTGCAGCAGTCTGTACGTGTTTGGGGATTTTATCTATATCAACCCATAAGCGTTTGGTAGATGAATGGAGCTGTTCAAATTCAACAGCGTTTCCATCTTCATCAACTGCATATATGATAGAAGCAATATCCATTTTATAATCGGAAATATCAAAGTTATATGCATCAATAAGCATAGTAACACCGCACCACACCGCAACTGCGCTCGCTACGATACCGGTAAGGAGAAGTAAAATCCCGATAAAACTGAATATCTGTCTGCCTGTAGTCTGTTTTTTCTTTTTAGTTTTCTTTTTAGCCATAATAACCTCCGTTATTCTGCGGTTTTATGTATAATATATCTACTTAAGTCTATTGTACCATAAAATAAATGATTTTACAAGTCTTTTTGGAAAATTTGGATAAAAATATTTATTTTGTCAATAATACGTGGTGAAAAGTTGAAAAATATATAATCCGGAAGGAGAAACAGAAATATGAATAAAATGCAGGCGCTTACCATTATCGGGTATCTGACAGTGTTTTCAGCAGGGATTTTATTTGGAACAGCAATAAATATACCCCAAAAAGGGCAGAATAGGGAAATTTTTGCCGAAAACGAAGCTGTGGCAGAGGAAATTAAAGAAACTGCACCTGTACAAAGTGAAAACGGAGTTTATTTTCTTAAGATTGATGACGGTGTTTTAAAGCAATACCGTATAAGCTCCGATGGGGTGGCAGAATTTGAAAAGGCTCTGCCATATATTGACGTACTTTCTCTTGGCGGTGAATATTCCGAAAAACTGCATAGCGGAGTAACTCTTACGGGCACGCGTGCGCTTGCCGAATTTATCGAAAATTTAGATAGCTGAGGCGTTTTATATTACGATTGTGTTAAATTTTTAAAAAACATTTAACATTTTCATAAAAATATGATAAAATTAAAACAGACACTAATTATGGAGGTGTAAGAATTGAGGATAGACAAGCTTCTTTCAAATGCAGGCTGCGGAAGCCGTAAAGAGATTAAACAGTTTTTGAAAAAAGGTGCAGTAACCGTAAACGGCAGTATTATAAAAACTGCTGATACAGAGGTTGATGAGAATAAAGACGAAATAACGTTCTTCGGTGAAAGGGTAGTTTACAGAGAGTTTATATATCTTATGCTGAGCAAACCGGCAGGCGTGGTTTCGGCAACCTATGATAACCGCGATGCCACCGTAATAAACCTTGTCCCCGATGAATACTCGCATTACGAGCTGTTTCCGGTAGGACGGCTTGATAAGGATACCGAAGGACTGCTTATCATAACAAATGACGGGGCGTTGGCACACCGACTGCTCTCGCCAAAACATCACGTGCCGAAAACATATTATGCGGAAACGGACGGGATAATCACCAATGAAGATATAGAAAAATTCAAAGAAGGAATAGTCCTGAACGACGGATACAAAACACTTCCGGCACAGCTTGAGCCCATAGATGAAAACAGCGCCTATGTAACGATACACGAAGGAAAGTTTCATCAGATAAAGCGTATGTTTGCCGATTGCGGTAAAAAGGTTACATATTTAAAAAGAATTAAATTCGGAAACATAGAGCTGGACGAATTTTTGGAAAAAGGCGAAATAAGAGAGCTTACCGCAGAGGAAGAAAAACTTCTTAAAGATGAGATATAAAAAAAGAGGCTGTATAAACAGCCTTTTTTTATTATTATTTTTTCCAGGTTTCAGGTGAGAATAATATCAGCATAGGGAATATTTCAAGTCTGCCGATTAGCATATCGAATATAAATACAATTTTGGAAAAACCCGAATATACCGAGAAATTTTCGTAAGGTCCTACCTGAGAAAGACCGGGACCGATGTTGTTTATCGTAGCCGCTACCGCTGTGAAATTAGAGGTAAAATCAAGACCGTTAATGCTTATAAGAAGCAATGAAATCGCATATATTACAAGATAAGCGGCTAAAAAAACATTTATTGAACGAACGGTTTCGTGACTCACGATTCTGCCGTCCATAGTGGTTTTGTAGGTACTTCTCGGGTGTGCTGTTATGCGAAGCTCCTTGAATATACTTTTAATCAGTAACATGATTCTCGAAACCTTGATACCGCCGCCCGTACTGCCTGCACATGCACCCATAAACATCAGAAGCACAAGAACAGTTTTTGACAGCTCGGGCCAGTTGTTAAAATCAACTGTGGAAAAACCTGTTGTGGTGATAATTGAACCTACCTGAAACGCGCTGTGTCTGATACCTTCTTCAAGTGAAGAATACATACCGCGCGTGTTCAGTGTAATGATACAGATTGCACCTAAAATTACAAGTAAATACGTCCGAAGCTCCGAGGAACGGAAAGCTTCTTTGGCTCTGCGGATTAAAATCAGATAGTAAAGCGAGAAGTTAATGCCGAATAAAATCATAAATACAGTAATTACATATTGCATATACGGCGTATATTCTGCCGCACCTGAATTTCGCAGAGCAAACCCGCCTGTACCCGCCGTACCGAGAGAGATTGTCAGAGCTTCAAATAAATTCATTCCACCAAAAAGCAGGAGAATAACCTGCAGGGCGGTCATTACGGTGTAGATACCATAAAGAATTTTTGCGGTAGAACGGATTTTAGGTACAAGCTTACTTACCGAAGGACCGGGGCTTTCAGCTTTTATAAGATGCAGGTTACTGCCGCCCGAAAGAGGGAGTATTGCAACGATAAGCACAAGAACACCCATACCGCCTATCCAATGGGTAAAGCTACGCCAGAAAAGAAGATTTTTCGGTAGTGCTTCCACGTCACTTAAAATAGAGGCTCCTGTTGTGCTAAAACCCGATACGGTTTCAAAAAGTGCATCAATAAAATTCGGAATTTCGCCCGAAATATAAAAGGGGAGAGCACCGAAAATACTCATTACAATCCAGCTGAGGGCAACTGTGATAAAACCTTCTTTGGCGTACATTGCACGGTTTTTAGGTGCGCGGAAAATTGCTCCAAGCCCTAAAATCAGACAGATACCGATACTGATAGCCATTGCTGTTACGGATTCTCCGAAAAAAAGACCGCAAACCAGAGAAATAAGCATACATATCGCTTCAAAAATAAGCACCCAGCCCAGTGTATGAATAATGATTCTGTAGTTCATAGTAATACTGCCTTTCTCATTTACTCCAATATATCGTTGATATCTCGCAGTCCCGGTGTAGTTGTTATAACTATAACGGTATCATCGGGCATTATAATATCTTTACCTCTCGGAGTTATGATATGACCGCTTCGGTTAATACAAGCGATAAGAATATTCTTTTTAAGCTTAAGATTTTCTATCGGAATATCAGAAACAGGCGAATTTTCTTTAATGCTGAATTCGAGTGCCTCAGCCTTGCCGCCGAGTATCATATGAACGGTTTCTATATTACTGCCGATTGATTTTTTCTTGGCACGAACGAATTTAACAATAGTTTCCGCCGTAATATCTTTCGGATATATTATGGTATCAAGGTCGAGAGTGCTTATAACCTCATCGTAAGCGATACGGTTAATTTTGGTTATAATTTTTGCATTCGACTTTGATTTTGCATAAAGGGAAAGCATAATATTTTCTTCATCTATATTTGTCATTGCAATAAATGAATCGGTATACTCCAGACCTTCTTCGAGAAGAATATTGCTGTCAGAACCGTCAGCATTTATAATAGACGCCTTCGGCAGAAGCTGACACAGCTCCTCACAGCGGGCGGGATTTTGTTCAATAATCTTAACGCGGATACCTTCAAGAAGCAGATAATATGCGAGATAATAAGCAGTATCGCCGCCGCCTACAATTATGGTATCCTTCGCACGATTGGTTTTAAGCTGAATTTTTTTGAAAAAATATGTTGCATTCGCAGGAGAAGCAATCATACTTACGGTATCGCCACGACGAAGCACGAAAGTACCGTCGGGAATAATAACATTATCATCACGTTCAATACCGCAGATAAGCACGTCACAGCCGAGTTTTCCGCCCATATCGGATATTACCATATTATCAAGGACAGAATTTTCCGGTACTTTGAATTTCAGTACCTCGGCACGGCTCTTTGCAAAAGTATCTATTTTAATTGCCGATGGGAATCTGAGAACTCGTGCTATTTCTCTTGCCGCCGCCATTTCGGGATTGATTACAAGCGCCAGTCCCAAATCTTCTTTGATAAGACGGATTTCGTTGGCATATTCGGGTTTGCGAACACGGGCTATGGTCTGGCAGTTACCTGCTTTTTTGGCAATAAGACAGGTAAGCAGATTAAGCTCATCAGACCCTGTTACGGCGATGAGAATATCAGCATTTTTAATTCCGGCTTCAGTGAGAGTTTCCAGAGAAACGCCGTTTCCCACAATACCCATTACATCGGTTTGATTTATAATATCCTGAACAACGCTGTGACGAAGGTCAACAACGGTTATATTCTGGTCTTTTTCGCGGTTAAGCTGAACAGCAAGCTTCTGACCGACCTTACCGCAACCTACAATAATAATATTCATAGTACACCTTCATTCATTGATATTATACATTATTATATTAAATTTTTATGCAAATGTCAAGTAATTTTATAAAAACTGTCAATATGCTGAATAAAAGGAAAATAATTTCCGTTTTTTAAAGAGTATTTAAAAAGATTTTCTGCAGATATTAACAGTGTAAAAAACGGAGGTAAAGTATATGAAAAGACCGATAAAACTACCGGACGGATTTCCGGACGAAACCGTATTTTTGCCTGATTTTCAGGCTTGCTCCGCAACCGAATGTACAGGACTTATAGCATCAAAACCCGAAACAGAAGAAGAAAGGGAAGCATATGATGAAATTTTCTGCTATGAAGTACCTTATGCGGAGAAAAAAATAAAATAAAAAACGGGCACACGCCCGTTTTTATTTTTTCAGAAGTGATTTGATTTCAGCAAGTTTCTCATATATATCAAAATCTGTTTCGCCTTCCCAGAACTCATATATTTTATATGGAGTTGATACATATAAACAATGGAGGGGTATCTCGTCATCGACAGGGCGAATCGGCATAGGAAGTACTTCATCTATTATCTTGTCAAACCCGACAGAATTGTTTATATAACCTGATTTTTTCAAAAGTTTATAAAATTCTTCATAATACTTCCGCTTCTTGTTCCATTCAATTAAAATGTTGTCGTAGTGATTTAAAATATCATATCCGTGAATACTGTATATTTTGTAACAGAAGATATCTTTTGCCGGTATTTCCAAAGACCCGAATGATATAATCTTATTTTCATCTTTCATCAAAATCCCTCTGTAAAATAAAAAATGCGGCAACCCGAAGGTGCCGCAAAAAAACACAAACTCCGGTTGTCGCCAAACAAACC
>JAZOTK010000035.1:0-2394 GCA_045657605.1 Clostridia bacterium | reverse complement strand
AGAGTATAAGTCTGGAAGAATTTGAAAAAAATCCCGAAAAGTATATTGTTCCTGTGGACTGTATGTTTGCGGATTTTCCCGAATACAGAGCGTGCGGGGAGACTGAAAAACGTATACTCAACGGGTGCACCGTTCCGGCAGCTATAATACCGGGTACGACATACCGGGTTTACGGAGCTGACGGCAGATTTCTTTGCCTTTCCGAAGGGATAAACCCGGATAGCCCGTGTCTTAAACTCAAAACGGCGTTTTTTGGCGGGAACTGATACGGAGGTGCTTTATTTGAAAGAATATCTTGATTTATTTTTGATTTTTGCCAGAATAGGCGGGTGCACTTTCGGTGGCGGTTATGCAATGCTGCCGATAATGCAACGTGAGCTGGCGGAGAAAAAAGGTTGGGTTACAAACGAGGAAATACTTAATTACTATGCGGTAGGACAGTGTACACCGGGTGTAATTGCAGTAAACACATCAACCTTTGTAGGATATAAAAGAAAAGGTATGCCCGGCGCTATATGTGCAACGCTGGGTATGATAACACCGTCATTTATTATAATTGCGGTGATAGCGATGTTTCTGAAAAATTTTGCATATCTTGCAGTCGTGCAGAATGCATTTGCGGGAATACGTGTTGCCGTATGTGCATTGGTACTTTCCACTGTTATAAAAATGTGGAAAAACACGATAAAAGATATTACGGGAATAATAATTTGCGTAGCGGCATTTTTGCTTATTGCCCTGTCAGGAATATCTCCGGTGTTTGCGGTTATTGCCGCAGCACTTGCCGGTATTTTAATCGGAAAGGGGAAAAAGGAAAATGACTGAGCTTGTGATACTGTTTGCAGAATTTTTTAAAACCGGTCTTTTCGCAGTAGGAGGCGGACTGGCTACACTGCCGTTCCTTTATAAAATGGCGGAAAATCATACGTGGTTTACAGCCGCGGAGCTGGCTGATATGATAGCCGTTGCGGAATCCACCCCCGGACCGATAGGTGTAAATATGGCGACTTATGCAGGAATAGGTTCCGGAGGAATTATTGGCGGAATAATTGCTACAGCAGGACTCGTTATACCATCGGTTATAGTAATTCTTATTGTAGCGAAAATGCTTGATAAATTTAATTCAAGCAAAACAGTTAAAAATGCATTTGAAGGACTGCGGCCTGCGGTAATAGGACTTATAGCGGCAGCAGGAGTTGAGCTTATGAGAGTGACCCTGCTCAGTATAGCGGATTATGCTGCGGAAGGATTTATCGGAATATTTAATATAAAAGCAATAATACTGTTTGTACTTATTTTAGCGGCAGTACTTAAATTCAAAAAACTGCATCCTATATTGTTTATAGGTATAGGGGCTTTATGCGGAATAATTTTCGGAGGAATATAAGAATGGAGGAAAAGAAAATGGAAAAATATTTGTTTACATCGGAGTCTGTAACAGAAGGACATCCTGACAAAATATGCGACCAGATTTCAGATGCTGTGCTGGATGCAATACTTGAAAACGACCCGATGGCAAGGGTAGCCTGCGAAACAGCGGTTACAACAGGTATGGTAATGATAATGGGCGAAATAACCACAAGCTCATATGTGGATATACCTAAGATTGCCCGTGATGTAGTAAAAGAAATAGGCTATAACCGTGCAAAATTCGGATTTGACGGCGATACCTGCAGCGTTCTTACTTCAATCGACGAGCAGTCAGGCGATATTGCGATGGGCGTAGATAATGCTTATGAGATAAAAAACGGTTCGGAAGTCGATTATGACCTTACAGGTGCAGGTGACCAGGGAATGATGTTTGGCTTTGCCTGTGACGAAACACCGGAGCTTATGCCTATGCCTATATCTTTAGCGCATAAGCTTGCAAAGAAGCTGACAGAAGTAAGAAAAAACGGCACGCTGAAATATTTAAGACCTGACGGGAAAACTCAGGTTACTGTAGAATATACAGACGGCGTTCCTACAGCTATTGATACAGTTGTAGTATCAACACAGCACGATGAAGATGTAACACTTGAGCAGATAAGAGAAGATATTATAAAATATGTTATAAATCCCGTTTTACCTGCTGAGCTTGTAAAAGAAAATATTAAATACTATATAAATCCCACAGGCCGTTTTGTAATCGGCGGACCTCACGGGGACAGCGGTCTTACCGGCAGAAAAATCATTGTTGATACCTACGGCGGATATTCAAGACACGGCGGCGGTGCTTTTTCCGGTAAAGACCCTACAAAGGTTGACAGAAGTGCAGCGTATGCGGCAAGATATGTGGCGAAGAACGTCGTTGCGGCAGGACTTGCAAAAAAATGTGAAGTTCAGCTTGCTTATGCAATAGGTGTTGCAAGACCGGTATCAGTATTCGTAGATACTTTCGGAACAGGAGTGTGC
>JAZOTK010000034.1:0-6070 GCA_045657605.1 Clostridia bacterium | reverse complement strand
TGTAGCCGCGACTGCCCTTATTTTCGGAAGCGGGTTTATTTCAACCCGCCTGCTCGGCGACCCCAAAACCTCCTATGCAATATGTGCAATGGGAGCAAGTATGCCCTTTATCTCTGCTTCCTGCGTGCTCGACGGATATTTTACTGCTGTCCGCAGAATTGCAAAAAGTGCCTTTTCAAGAATCACCGAACAGCTTTTAAGGATGGTTTTCGTGATATACCTTTCCGGGTTGTTTGCCTCATCAGGCACAGGATTTGCCTGTCTTGCCGTTACTGCCGGAGGTTCTGCTGCCGAAATCCTGTCCTTTTTTATTATGTACATCTTTTATCTTTCAGACAGCAGAAAATATACAAACAGCTCCGCCTCGCATAAACTGACTTCCAAAATGCTTAAAATAGCTTTGCCTGTGGGAATTGGTTCTTATCTTCGTTCAGGGCTTGTTTCTGCTCAGCAACTGCTTATTCCCGCAGGACTAAGCAAATACGGCGGAACTCGTAGCGGAGCACTTGTTAAATACGGTATTGTGCAGGGAATGGTAATGCCGGTTATTATGTTCCCTTCCTCTTTCCTGATTGCTTTTTCAAGCCTTACTATCCCTGAGCTTGCACGATGCCGGCAGAAAGGTCAAAATGCCAGAATTTCTTATATAATATCAAATGTTTTTAAATCAACTCTTCTTTTTTCTGTTTGTATGAGTGGCATAATGCTAAGTCTTGCAGATGAAATCGCCGTCACCGTTTACAAGAATACCGATGCGGCAATATTTATACGCCTGCTCGCCCCTCTCGCCACTGCAATGTATCTGGATAATTCCGTTGATGCTATGCTAAAAGGACTTGACCGGCAACTCTCATCAATGAAGTACAATATTGCCGACGGGATAATAAGCCTTATCCTGATTTACACCGCTATCCCCAGATTCGGTATACACGGATATATTATTGTGATTTTCGTCAGCGAACTATTTAATATGAGCCTTTCTGCAGCCGGCCTTATCAGGACCGCTGATTTTAAAGTCAATATTATAGACTGGATTTTAAAGCCCATCCTTTCCATAACCGCCGCTGTATTTATTCTTCGGGCTTTTACTATCCCTGCTTCCGGGTATATCAATCTGGTTGTTTACATAATTTTTATAATTGTCACTTATCTTTTTCTGCTCCGTCTTATGGGAGTAAAAATAAAGCCGGAGGAATCCTGATTCCTCCGGCTTGTCTTAGGATAATTTATCTTTCTTTACCGAAAAATGTTTCGTTTCTGTTTTTTACGTCAAATATATTGTTATATTGTGCCATTGCATATTTTTTCAGCCACTGCTTTTCATCTTCTGTTGCCTCTGAATATTCTGCAAAGTCTCCACCGGCTCTGCGATATCCAAGCACATTCATAGCCGGAATAACCTTTTCCGCATCTTTAAGGAACCTGTGATAGGGGGGCAACGGCAGTCCCGCCGTTTCGAGCAGGTGTCCCGCCAGATAGTTCAGGCTTGTACATTCAACGGTCTTTTCCTGTATATCATAATTTGCCCATATAAAGAACGGTATTTTATGCTGAAGCATTTTCCCTTCAATTTTTTCAAACTTCCCGCCATAAAGCTCCTCAAAAAATTCCAATTCCACACTTGGCAAATGATCTCCGAAAAACAGCACTAACGTATCTTCTCCGAAATTCTCCAGTTCGGTCAGCAAATATCTTACGGCATCGTCCGTATCTTTTATAAGAGATAAATACTGCTGTGACTGAGAATAGTCCCGGCTGTATCCTTCCAGATGAACGGTATCCTCATAATACGGGTCATTATATCCGCCGTGGTTTTGCATTGTTATTCCGAAAAGAAATACCGGGTTTTCGTTTTCCGCAGATTTTATCTTTTCAACAACTCTTTCAAACATCACGCGGTCGCTTACATATCCTCTCAGAAGATATTCCTTCGGATATGCATCTATAAACTCGCTTTCATCAAATCCGAAAAGGGGATATATCTTATCTCTTGACCAGCCTTTTTCGCCGTATGGGTGAGTTGCCATGGTTGTATACCCGTAATTTTTCATAACCTGTGGCAATGCATACATTTCATCTCTGATATACTGCTGATACGGTACCGATCCCTGCGGAAGAAACGCCAGAGAATGACCGGTAAGAAACTCAAATTCTGAATTTGCCGTATTCCCGCCATATACTGATGACAGCGCATATCCTTTAACCGTATTTTCTTTCAGCGAATCTATAAACGGTGTAGCCGGCTTATCGGTTTTAAGCTCACCGCCAAAAACTCTCACATCTGCAAAAGCTTCGTCCATAATTACTATAATATTTGGTTTTTTCTGCGGCTCTGCCACTTCTGCAGTATATTCGTTTGCAAAGCTATCCACAGCAGCGGCTCTGTATTCTGCCGGTTTATCCGCGCCAAAATCACGTATTCCTAAAAAGAAATTCAGGAAATATCCGTTTTTCAGTGTACCATCTTTATCCCATGTATGTATTGACATTCCCGCAGAACCGTTCCACAAAGCAAGCAGAGATATAAGTAATGCAACAACCCCATAAACACGGCATTTTGTCAGCGTTATCTTTGTGTATTTTATTTCGGGCAGTGTTTCTCCGGCAAAAATCGCTCCCAGCCATACAAGCCATCCGTACACCATTCCCCGTGTTATTTCCACTTTATACTGTCCCATTACGCTAAGAGCAGTAGTCATCGACCAGACATCGGCAATTCCAAGTTCTTTCCCTCTGAACTGATATACAATACCGTTTATAATCAAAAGCGCCATAAGAAGCGTTGATGATATAACAACCGACATTTTATGTCTCCCACTGATTATCAGCACAGCTATATACACTATAAATATGCATAACATATTCATCGTCATACGTATTGTGCCCAGCCAGAAATTCGGCAATCCATTAATGGTAGTTACCGAAGCAAGCTGTGTTGCCATAAAAACAGATATGGTCCACAGCACATAAAAAAGACATATCGTTACAGGCTTTTTAGGCTTTAAATCTATACTTCCCAACACAAGAAACATAGCAGCAAAGATAACACCCTTCTGCCACTGGTAAAACGTGCAACAAAGAATTAAAGCTATTACGGCAAGGACAGCCCCGATAATTCCTCTTTTTTTATTAAATTGAATAAAGTCTGTCAGCTTATTCATAATTTCAGTTTCTTTCTTTTTTTATATTTTTCGACATTTGTTTCGACCATTTAATTTTATCACATACCGATAAAATTGTCAATAGAAAAGCCATTTATTAAAAATATATTAATCTCCTGCATAAACAAAATTCGACAAAATACTTGCCAAACAGCGTCCTCTGTGATATAATTAGGTATATATAACACAAGGCGGTGCTGGCTATGAAGAAAAACGAATTTGAAGAAACAATTTATTGGCTGTGGTTTACGTTGGCATTAGGATCAAACCGGGCTATTGCAAGAAGCATTTATTCAAAATTCAAAAGTCCGGAAAAAATATACAGAAGCGGTAGAGGCGATTATAAAAAACATGGTATTCCCGAAGAAATCGCAACTCTTTTAATGGACAAGGATTTATCGGCGGCAGAAAGAGAGCTGTGGTTTGCAAGAAAATTTTCTATAGACATAGTCCCCTTGACTTCGGAAAAATACCCCGATCTTCTCAGATATACAACAAGTCCCCCTCTGCTTCTTTATGTCAGGGGTGTTCACTTTAATCCCAATAATGAACTCTATATCACCATTACAGGAACAAAAAATACCAGCCAATCCGGGCTTAACATAGCATACAACATAGCAAAGGATCTCGCTCTGGCAGGTGTAACCATTGTTGCCGGTCAATCTCCCGGTATAGAAACAGCAGCATACGAAGGCTGTCTCTCAGCCGGCGGTCACGCCGTAGCGGCATTGGTGACCGGTGTCAATAAAGTATATCCTTATGCAGCGACATCACTTCAGAATCGCATAATGAACAGCGGCGCTGTTATCTCAGAATATCCGCTGAGCCGTGCCGATAATGATAAATTGTTTTTTGCTGAACGTAACAGAATAATCGCGGGAATATCAGTCGGAACATTAATTGCCGAAGCTACAGAGAAAAGTAACAGCCTTAAAACAGCAAATATGGCATTGGATGAAGGCAGAGATGTTTTTGCGGTTCCCGGTGATATAAAGAATGCTCATGCAGCCGGTTCAAATGAGCTACTGAAATTTTCCGGCAAAGTAATAACCTCTGCAAAAGATATTTTAGAAGAATATTCAGACAAGTATTCGCAGTTTTTCAAAATATCACCATACACACTGGAAACTCTTGAGTTTGATGTTCCACATATAAACACCCAGGTTACAGCAGACGAAATCGCATTCATTGATGCCATCCGCAAATTCCCGAAAACAGCAGTTGAAATTTCAAAAGAGATAAGCAAAAGATTAGCTTATGTTAACGGGGTAGCGGCATCTCTTGAAATGAGGGATAAAATCAAGCTGTTGTCTGACGGCAGGTATACTCTTAAATAAAAACCAGAATGCTATATTAATTGTAAAATAAAAGGATATGCACGTGCATATCCTTTTATTTTATATTGACCCTTTTCTCTATTTTCGCCCTGTTGCTATTCCATAAATCACACCTATAATAATATAAGGTACAAGCAAACTTAAGCAAACAATCGTACTGACCGGCGGCAAAAAAATACTGACTAAAAATATCAGACCCATAACAACAGATTCATACCCAATAAATCTGTTTATTTTTCTGGCTTTTTCGGTGTCTATATCATAATTTTTAATGCTGTCAAACTTCGGTATATAATTACCTGTTGCAAGAAGAATAATTCCGACAATCAAAGAAACCGACTTTCTTATATCTATATTCAGACCAAGTCCATAGCCCAATGTTATTATTTGGAGAATAACCGTCATACAGGGAATAATCCATTTTGTTACAGTTTCAAGCTTCTGTCTTGGCCCCTTTTTATATGAGTTTATATCATTTATAAAACAGCAAAACGCCTGCAGGGCTATCATCAGTAGCGGTAACCCAAAAACAACAAATCCTTTTGATGCAAAATTATCTGCCTCACCGTAAACATTAAAATGTATTGCCATTGTGTCCGGGAGTTTATCCCAGAGGGAGACTCCCAGAAGTATAGGCGACAAACACACAATACTTGTTATAATAAAAATCTTCCATTTAAAAAATTTCATTATTTATTCCCTCCTAACATATAAATCCAGCTTAATACATCTTCAAATACAGATGTATTAAGCTCATAGTATATAAAATTTTTGTGTTTTTCCTCAGCAATAAGTCCTGCCTTTTTTAGTTTTGCCAGGTGATATGAAACCGTGGCTCCGGTCAGATTAAACTTTTCTCCGATTTCCCCGGCTGATTTTTTACCTCCTCTGAGCATAGTCAATATATCCCGCCTTATCGGATCAGAAATAGCCTTTAATGTCTCATCCATTCCCACATGCATCACTCCCCATAATCTATTTAGAAATATTTCTAAATAAATTATACCACGAAATGTACCTATTGTCAAGACCTATTTAGAAAAAAATCTAAATAACTCTTAATAAAATATCAAAGACAGATTTCGATTCTGAAATCTGTCTTTATCGCTCATAATATATGAGGGTAATTTATATTTACCGTAGCTTAAAATTCTTTTTTCAGCTCAACACCGTTTGCATCAGTATTAATAGATCCTGTCAGCAGTCTGATAAAATCTATCAATGCCCATAACCCGCCACCAAAGCCGGTACATACTGTCAGAACTATCTTAAGTATGCCATTTTTGTTATATCCGAGATAGAAATCATGAATTCCTATACCACCAAGAAAAAACGCTAACAATACAGCTACTAATTTTGATTTCTGTTCTCCACCCACTACATTCGCACCAACAGCCTGTACAGCAGCGCCACAGCTTGTGCAGATTGCTGCTCCGGGATTGATTTCTTTTCCGCAGTTAGCGCAAAACTTACTTCCATTTCCTTTTGCGAATCCACAGCTCATGCATGCAACTGCATTTTCATTAATTTCATTTCCACAATTTTTACAAAACATTTTTATTTCCTCCTATA
>JAZOTK010000033.1:0-9157 GCA_045657605.1 Clostridia bacterium | reverse complement strand
TAATAAACATATTTTCAGATGCCAATAAAATTTTCTCGGGATTTCTCATTGGGAAGATACTTGATTCAATTATAATGGGAATACTTTGCACAGTCGGAATGAGCATTTTCCGTCTGCCTTTTGCGGCTCTTGTAGGATTTATCGTAGGCGTGACAAACATAATACCTTATTTTGGTGCCGTATTCGGCGGTATTGTGGGAGTGCTTATAATTCTTGTAGTATCTCCGATAAAAGCGTTGTGGTTTGGAATATTTATACTTGTGCTTCAGCAGATTGACGGAAACATAATCGGACCGAGAATACTCAGCAGCTCGACAGGAATATCGGCGTTCTGGGTAATTTTCGCCATAGTTATAGGCGGAGGGCTTTTCGGAATACTCGGAATGTTGCTCGGAGTGCCGGCATTTGCACTTATATATGCACTGGTAAGGTCTTTTATAAACAGAAAAATGGAGGAAAAAGGATAATGGCTTTTTTAAGCTGTGATTTTTCATCGCAGGTGCTTGGGACAGATACAACAATAAGTGTAGTTTTGCCCGAGAACACGGAAGGAAAATTTAAAACGCTGTATTTGCTTCACGGGTTATCGGATAATCACTCTGACTGGATGAGAAGGACTTCGATAGAGCGATACGCCTGCGAAAAGGGGATAGCAGTTATTATGCCCGATGGCGGAAGAAGCTTTTATACAGATATGAAATACGGCCCGAAATACTATACTTATATAACTGAAGAATTACCGGAAATATGTCGCAGATTTTTTAATCTCAGCGACAGACGGGAGGATAATTTTATCGCAGGTCTGTCAATGGGTGGATACGGTGCATTTAAAATAGCACTGAAAAATCCGGATAAATTTGTGGCGGCGGCAAGCTTATCGGGTGTGCTTGATATTGAAAAAAGAGTAAAGATAACCGACTGGAACAGTGATATGTTTCTTATAATGGGCGAAAACTTCGATTTATCACAGAGCTGTGAAAATGTAATGTATCTGGCAAAAGAGCTTGATAAAAAGGGTGGAATAAAGCCGAGACTGTATCAGGCGTGCGGAACAGAAGATTTCCTCTATGAAGATAATATAACATTTAAAAATATGATAGAAACTTTAAGATTTGATTACAAATACGAAGAAGGACCCGGTGAGCATTGCTGGGTGTTCTGGGATGAGTATATCAAAAAGGCGATAGAATTTTTTCTGCCATAAAAAGAGCCGTGCCGCAGATGTGGCACGGCAGATTTACATTATGACTGCGGGTGAGAAAAATGAATCTGATTTCTGATACGGACGGCGTCCGCGTCGATAAATTTTTAGCCGAAAATACGGAGCTGACGCGATCGTATATATCCGGACTTATTGACGAGGGAAGACTGCAAATTAACGGCAGAATTGCAAAATCCAATACAAAGCTTAAATGCGGAGATGAAATCTGCCTTGATGTGCCTGAGGTAAAGGAGCTTGAAATATTAAAGCAGGATATACCGCTCGATATTGTTTACGAAGATGCAAGCGTAATAGTAATAAATAAACCGCAGGGAATGGTGGTACATCCGGCAGCGGGTAACTATGAAGGAACGCTTGTAAATGCCCTTATGGCATATTGCGGAGATAGCCTGTCGGGAATAAACGGTGTGGCAAGACCCGGAATAGTACACCGTATTGATAAGGACACAAGCGGGCTTATTATAGTTGCTAAAACCAACGAGGCGCATATTTCACTTGCGCAGCAGATAAAAGAACACAGTTGTGCAAGAGAATACGTTGCACTGGCTCGCGGTAGGTTTAAAAATCCCGAAGGAACGGTTGATGCTCCTATAGGCAGAAATCCGGGCGACAGAAAGAAAATGTGCATAATTCCGTCAGGGAAACCGGCAGTAACACATTATTCGGTGGCAGAGGAATTTGAAGGATATTCTCTTGTAAAATGCAGACTTGAAACGGGAAGAACACATCAGATAAGAGTGCATCTGGCTTCTATAGGGCATCCTATAGCGTGCGACCCTGTTTATGGAATAAAAAAAGAAAAACTGAAAGCAAACGGTCAGCTTCTTCATGCAGAGCGGCTGACGTTTACACATCCACAGACAGGGGAGAGAATGTCACTTACCTGTCCGCTTCCGGAGTATTTTGAAGAAATATTACAAAAGCTGAGATAATAAAGAAAAGAGGTGTGCCTTATATGGAACAAACGGTTACCGCAGGGGGCATATACAGAAGCTGCATGATAGACGGGCAGAGGGCAGCATCCTTCCTTCCAAAACCTATGAATGAGCTTATATCGGCACATATAGACAGCGGGACGGATGAAGCGTTACATGAAGCTCTTCAGAGAATGCGTAATGCAGAATTTATGATGACAGAAGAAGACAGATACAGTTGTTATGCAAAGCTTTTTATAAAAAGGGAAGCGGTGGGTTCTCTTAAGACGGCGAGGGCAAAAATTACATTTGAAGATGCTTTTGCTGCGGTTCCTGAAAACGGTGACAGTATGCCGGTGCATATAAAAAGATATACAGAAGCGTTGGAATATATAAGAGATACAGCAAAAATTCAGCCGATAGATATTGAATATATGAAAAAACTCAATAGTTTTATTTCGGATAAAAACCCGGGAGAATACCGTGATCGGCTGGTTTACGACTGTTTCAGGAACAAAATAGGATATGTTCCGTGTTTCCCGGAAGAAACAGAATCTCTTATGAAAGATCTGGAGCAGTTTGTAAATTCGGAGGATTATCACAATCCGCTGCTTAAAGCTATTATGGTTTATTATCAGCTTCTTTGTATAAGACCGTTTTACTCTGCCTCGGAAAGAACATCAAGACTTATTTTTATGGCTGTACTGATAAAATTCGGAGCTCTTGGCGGACCATATGTGGCAGTATCGGATTTTTTGTACAGAAAAATGCAGGAAACCAGAAACAAGCTGTACTATGCCAGATGCGCGGGAAGATATTCACAAATGGTGGATATGTTCGCGCGGGGAATATATGACGAAGCAATGAGGGCGATGCATATCGCAGAGAATGCTGCTCGGATATATGATGAAAATACAGAGAAAATAAACAGAATGAGCGGGTCGAAAAAAATAGTACGTTGTGTTATGGAGTTTGTAAAGGAAAACCCGGTAGCCGATATAGCGTGGGCTTCAAAAAATATAGGTATCGGATATGATGCTATGCAAAGAGGAGTGGAGAAGCTTAAAACGCTGGGTATTGTAACTTGCGTGGGAAAAGAAGGAAAACCTACTGCATATAGCAATAATGCCGTTATGGCATTGTTTGAATAAAAAATAATGAATACAGCTCGGATGTTTAAAATAAAAACAAAAAATATTAAAAAAATACTTGACTTTTGGAATAATTTGTGATATAATAGATAGGTCATTACGGATGGTCCTCTGTTGGTGAAAACATGCCGATACGAACATCTTAGATTAAGGAGAGAGAGAAATGTTAGAAATCGTAAAAGCTATCGGCAACGAACAGATGAAAACCGAAGTTCCCGTATTTAATGTAGGTGACACTGTAAAAGTACACAACCTCATTAAAGAAGGTAACCGTGAAAGAATTCAGATTTTTGAAGGTACGGTTATCAGAAAGAAGAACGGCGGTATTTCCGAAACATTTACAGTAAGAAGAGTTTCTTATGGTGTAGGTGTTGAAAAAACTTTCCCCCTTCACTCACCTCATGTTGCTAAGGTTGAGATCGTAAGAAAGGGTAAAGTTCGCCGTGCACGTCTTTACTATCTGCGCGACAGAGTTGGTAAAGCTGCAAAGGTTAAAGAAAAGCTTGACTAAGAGCCGGAATGAATTCGGCAAAAAAAGGCCGCGTAATGCGGCTTTTTTGATTTATGTCGCAGAGCGGCGGAACGGAGGATTGTTATGGACGAGAATATGAAAGATAAACGAGATGAAGGCGGAGAAGAAATAATCCCCGAAGGAATAAGTGATGAGATTCTGGAAGAAGTGATATGGGAAGAAGCTCTGCCGGAAGAAGATAAAAAAGAAAAATCATTCGGGAAAGAGATTTTTGAATGGCTTCAGGCGATTGTTGTAGCTGTGGTTATAGCTATGTTTCTCAGGACCTTTATATTTACACTTGTAAATGTAAGCGGAGCGTCTATGCAGCCTACACTCCAGCACGAAGATAAGCTTATTGTATGGCGTCTGGGATATACTCCGGAAAAAGGCGATGTTATAATATTTAAGCCAAAGGGACATGAGGATACTCCTTATGTAAAACGTGTTATAGCAACCGAAGGACAAACGATAGACATAAAATATAATGAAGCAAAAGGTCATTGTGACGTTTACGTTGATGGTCAGATGCTCACGGAGGATTATATCAAAGCTGAAATTGATATAAACCATATGGGAACGATGAAATTTCCGGCTACAGTTCCGGAAAACTGCGTGTTTGCAATGGGCGATAACCGTAATAACAGTAAAGACAGCAGATTTAAAGATGTTGGTATGGTAACTGAAGATTCAATAATAGGTCATGCAGTTTTCAGATTATGGCCTGTGCAGGAAATAGGACTAATTGATTAAAAAACAGAGTAACATCGAAGCTGTGACTTTTGGTGTTACTCTTGCTTTATAAAAACCGCAGCGGGTTTAAAGGAGGTAAAATATGAATTTACAATGGTTCCCGGGACATATGGCAAAAACCAGACGAATGATGTCTGAAAGCCTTAAAATAATTGATGTTGCGGCGGAAATTCTTGATGCAAGAATACCGATGTCGTCACGAAATCCTGAGATTGATAAAATTTTAGGCAATAAACCCCGTATAGTGGTACTGAATAAATCCGATATGTCAGACCCTGAATCAAACCGGAAATGGATAGAATATTTCAGAAAACAGGGTATTTATGCAGTAGAAGTAAGCTGTGCAACGGGAAAAGGTATAAACAAAATTTCTGATTATGCCAAACGTGCACTTAACGAAAAAATAGAACGTGACAGGGAAAGAGGTATAAACCGTAGTGTTAAAATAATGCTATGCGGTATTCCCAATGTGGGTAAATCCTCGTTTATAAACCGTGTTGCAGGTAAAGCCGTTACAAAAACCGGTGACAGACCCGGTGTGACAAAAGGCAAACAATGGCTCAGACTGCCGTCAAACGTGGAGCTTCTCGATATGCCGGGTATTCTGTGGCCTAAGTTTGAAAGCGAGGAGGTTGCACTTAACCTCGCATTCACGGGAGCAATAAAAGATGAAATTATGGACGTAGAAGAGCTTGCCTGCCATCTTATAGCGTTCCTTAAAACCAGATATACCGATAACCTGGTATCAAGATATAAACTTGATGATATATCGGAACTGACAGACTATGAGATTCTTGAAATGATAGCCAAAAAACGTGGATTTTTAATCTCAGGCGGTGAGATTGACACGTTCAGGGCAGCTAATATCCTTCTTGACGAGTTCCGCGGTTGCAAACTCGGGAATATTACACTTGAACTGCCCGAAGAATAAAAAAACTCCCGAAACCATATCGGTTTCGGGTATTTTTTATCCCTGTATAAGTTTTAAAAATGCCTGTGCCGCTGTGGAGAGAGGATTATGCTTCAGATATGCATAGCCTATACTTCTCGGAGGAAGCGGAGGAGTAACATTCATTTTTTGCACCGTGCCCGCCTCAAGACTTTCGGCGGAAAATTCTTCAACTACACCTGAAACGCCAAGATGAATAGAAGCGAAACGTATAAGAAGCTCGTGTGCCGCAACTTCAATCTGCGGAGTCAGGGTTATATTTTTTTTGCCGAATTGCTCATCAATATAATGTCGGGAGGAAGAATGTTTTTCAAGCAGAATAAGCGGCTCACGGGTTATTTCCTCCCAGGTATATGAAGGTTTTATTTTATGCTCACTGCCACATACAAAAATATCGTGAATATCAAGGCAGGGGATAATGCACAAATCATCATCACTGGCGGGCAGATTGACAAACGCAAGCTCAGCCGTACCTTCTTTTACAAGTTGAATCATACGAGAAGAATAGGAATTTGCCATTTCTATACGGATACCCGGATATTCGGTATGGAATTTTTTCAGGTATGGCAGGAGATAATGAGAAGTAATGGTATCACTTGCCGCAATAATAAGAGACCCGCTGTCAAGATGATGCAGACGTGCCAGAAGGGTTTCCCCCTGTTCAATAGACTGCATAGCATTTTCGACTTTCTGAAACAAAAGCTTGCCTTCGTTTGTTAAGGTAACACCACGCCGTGAACGGATAAAAAGCTGTGTTCCCAGATCGTGCTCAAGCTGGCGTATGCATTGTGATATGGCAGACTGTGAAATATAAAGGCTTTCAGCGGCGGCGGAAAACGATGAATAACGCGCCGTTTCATAGAATATTTTATAATAATCAAGTTTTGTTTTCATATAAGCTCTCCTTATTACTGTTGTAAGTATTATCTACTTTACTTATGCCTATATTTATATTATAATATTATTGAAGGCATAAGTCAATAGTTAGGAGGAAATTTTTTATGGAAAGAAGAACAGGTACAGTTTCAAGAGGAATACGTTGTCCCATTATCCGTGAAGGTGACGATATTGCAGAGATCGTAGTAAACAGCGTTGTGGAAGCATCGGAAGCGGAAGGTTTTGAACTTCGTAACAGAGATGTTGTTGCTGTAACAGAATCCGTTGTTGCACGTGCACAGGGAAATTACGTTTCTGTAGATGCGATTGCAAAAGATGTAAAAAATAAACTCGGCGGAAAAACAATAGGTGTAATTTTCCCGATACTTAGCCGTAATCGTTTTGCTATCTGCCTTAAAGGTATAGCAAAAGGAGCTGAAAAAATAGTTCTTATGCTTAACTATCCCAGTGATGAGGTTGGTAATGCACTTGTATCTCTTGACCAGCTTGATGAAGCGGGAATAAACCCTTATTCAGATGTACTCAGTGAAGAAAAATACCGTGAGCTGTTTGGAGAAAATCCCCATCCTTTCACGGGCGTTGATTATATAAAATATTACGGTGATTTAATCCGTTCTTGCGGAGCGGAAGCGGAAATAGTTCTGGCAAATGACCCCAGAGTTATTTTAAACTATACTGACAGCGTTTTAAACTGTGATATTCACAGCCGTGCACGTACAAAAAGAATTTTAAAAGCGGCAGGGGCAAAATGCGTTGTAGGACTTGATGAGATAATGAATCAGCCGATTGATGGCAGTGGATTTAATGCAAAATACGGTCTTTTAGGTTCAAACAAATCTACTGAAGATACAGTAAAGCTGTTCCCGCAGGATTGCTTTGATATGGTTGAAGACGTTCAGGCGAAACTGCTGGAGCGTACAGGAAAACATATTGAAGTTATGGTATACGGTGACGGAGCGTTCAAAGATCCGGTAGGTAAGATATGGGAACTTGCAGACCCCATCGTTTCTCCTGCATATACAAAAGGACTTGAAGGAACACCCAACGAGCTTAAACTGAAATATCTGGCGGATAATGATTTTGCTGACCTTAAAGGTGAAGAACTGAAAAAAGCAATCGAAAATGCAATCCGCGAGAAAGACGGAAATCTTGTAGGTAATATGGCATCTCAGGGAACAACACCCCGCCGTCTGACAGACCTTATAGGTTCGCTCTGCGACCTTACAAGCGGCTCGGGCGATAAAGGAACACCGGTTGTCCTGGTTCAGGGATATTTCGATAATTTAACAGACTAATAAAACAGAAGCGACAGGAACTGAACCTGTCGCTTTTCTTTTATTTAACCTGAAATACGGGAGCCTTTGCATAAGGCATCATTTTTCCGTCCCACAGGAAAATTTTATAATACGAAGATTTTGAAAGAATATCATCGCTCACGTTAAAGCTTCCGGAGTTTCCCGGCGATATTACCGGAGCAACAAGCTTATCTACGCTACTGTAAAATCCGGCATAAACCTGTGCCGGCAAAGCTGAGTCTGTATTATTTACAGTAGAGTAGCTTACGGTATTACCGTTTATGGAAGAATTAATATAAATATCTTCGGTATATAGAGTCTCGCTGTAGTTGTAAGCATAATCATAGCAACCGATTGTAATTGTCGATAAATCGGGATTTTCAAGCGAAAATTCAGCGGTAGCAATGCCTGAGGTTACATTGGGATTCTGAGTAAGAGTATGCTTGGTACCGTCCGTATCTTTATAGCTCAGTCCGAATGTCTGGATAAAGTGGTTGTCACTGCCTGTTACGGTAAGTTTTGTGCAGTCGCTGTTTAAAGATACCGATAAAATTTTGGGAACAGTCCGGTCAATTTTAACAGGGAAGGTAAGAAGTGACGGGGTATTTTCTGCACCGTCATAGTTTAATATTCCGCTAACCTCGAATGTATAATCCCCTTCGGGTAAAGATGATGATAGATTGCAATATAATGAGAGAGGAGAAAATTTGTCTGTTATGTCGGTATAACTGCCGATGTTGTAGGTTCTGCCTGCCGAATTTCGCAGGCGAAAACTCAGTTTATTGGTAGCTCGCATATTCTGCAGACAGAATCCCAGCAAGTCATGATAATTATCGCCGTTTGGAGATATGGCAATCAGATTTTTTTCGAATTTTCCGGTTTTTGCATTTTCACCAAGATAATAGCTGTATGTTTTTCCGCTTACTATGACGTTGGAATAAAGGTATGTACCGCCAATATTATCTATCCGCAAACGGCTACCGCCGTCATCATATACACTGCGGTCAAAAACACTTGCCGCAGCCCAGTTGCCGTAAAAGCCCGTAAGCGGAATATGCAGATCATCGGACAGATACACAAACCCGTCAATATAAAATCCGTTTGTAAAGGTTTTGAGGTTTTCGGCTGTAAATTCACTGTCCATAGTTACCGTAAAAGTTATTGCGGCTGTAGAATTTGCAGGTACAGTAACTGTTTCAGGCATTGTATGGCTTTTTACAGGTATGCTGACAGATTGAGCTGAAATATTCTCGCCCGAAACACCGTCAGTACACAGTTCTATATGGGGCGAGCTGAAGGTGACACCGGTATCGCTGAGATTTACTGCATTAAAGCTTATTTTAAATGTATCGGAAAGCTTATCTTTAAGACTCAGCTTGCTTTTTCCGTCACTACCGGTAAGGATAACATTTGCATTTGTAGCTTTTTGAAGATTTATCAGACCGGCACCCTGTTTTCTGGTAGA
>JAZOTK010000032.1:0-18300 GCA_045657605.1 Clostridia bacterium | reverse complement strand
GACGTGGGTCGGCTCATTTTTTATTTTATCAGAAAAGTGATTGTTGCTGATAGCGGTTATCGCTTTCTTTGAGTGCTCTGCCCGATGAAGGAATTTTATCCGACCAGTAGGGTTTTAAATCCTCTATGGGATAGCCTTCGGCGAGGCGGACAGATTTAAGATATTTATCACGTTTTGACAGATACACCTGTATTCCCTGGGTATCACGCTTGCTCTTTGAATTGATAAGTGCTGTGTTTATAGCCAGCAGTCTGCCGCCACGGCTTTCAATAACAATGGGAACGTCTTCGGGAATAAACATTATATCTGCCAGCGGGACTTTGGTATAATATGCATTCGTAAGCTTTTTGCGGTTGGTTTTGGTAGCGTATCCGCTCATTTCGACTTTGGCGATTTTACCATTTTCAAAGGCAAAAAGCATAAATCCCTTGTATTCTGATGTAGGAACCGCGGTGATGATTTTTTCATCACCTTCCATTCCCAGATAGTTAGGCAGATATTCGCCCCAGGAGCTTGCCTTACAGTCAGGAATTTCATGTATTCTGGTTTTATAAACCTCACCTTTGTCGGTGAACAGAAGCAGGTCATCTCTGTTTGACGCTTCAACCTCGCAGATGATTTCGTCTTCGGGTTTTAGTTTCTGATCGGAAGCGGCACGCAGGGATGCCAGACTGATTTTTTTAAGATAATTGTCTTTTGTAAGGAAAATTTTCAGTTTGTAATCGTCAATAAACTGTTCCTCACTGATTTCTTCCGTATCGCTGTCACAGACAAGAGTTGTAAGTCTGTCTTTGCCGTATTTTTTAGCGATTTTCTCCAAATCCTTTATAATTACCTTTTTAACATTTTTGTCGCTGCCGAGAATATTTTCCATATCGGCAATATCTTTTTTCAGCTGCTCGATTTCGTTTATGCCTTTTAAAATGTACTGTTTGTTGAGATTACGTAATTTTATTTCAGCAACGTATTCAGCCTGAGCATCGTCAAGCCCGAAGCCCTCTTTAAGGTTGGGAACAACCATGCTTTCTTCTTCGGTGTTACGGATAATCTCAATAGCTCTGTCAATATCAAGCAGAATACTTTTAAGACCTTCCATAAGATGAAGTCTTTTGGATTTTTCCGCAATATCATACTTAAGACCTCGTTTTATACAATCCATACGGAATGCGGACCATTCTTTTATGATGCTTTTTACACCCATAACCTGCGGAGCACCTTTTATGAGGATATTGAAATTACATCCGAAGCTGTCCTGGAGAGGTGTCATTTTGTACAGCTTTTTCATAAGCTGGTCGGGGTCTGCGGATTTTTTTATATCAATGGCGAGTTTAAGACCGGTTTTATCGGTTTCGTCACGGATATCGGTTATCTCTTTAAGCTTGCCTGCTTTTACACATTCTATGATTTTATCAACGATAGCTTCAGAAGTGGTTGAATAAGGAATTTCAAAAATCTCTATGCAGGAATTTTTCTTATCAAACTTATATTTTGCACGCATTTTGAAGCTACCCTTGCCGGCTTCGAGAATTTCTTTCATCTGAGCTTTATCATAAAGGATTTCGGCACCAGTGGAAAAATCGGGAGCTACTATATATTCGGTTATATCGCAGTTTTCGTCTTTAAGAAAAGCAATAGTACCTTCGCAGACTTCTTTGAGGTTAAAGCTTGCAATATTACTTGCCATACCTACGGCAATACCCTGATTGGGGCTTACCAGCACGTTGGGGAAGGTAGTGGGGAGTAGAACGGGTTCTTTCATTGTACCATCATAGTTATCGGTAAAATCAACGACACCTTTGTTTATGTCCCTGAAAATTTCAGCTGAAATACTGTCAAGCTTGACTTCCGTATATCTTGAAGCGGCATATGCCATATCCCTGGAATACTGTTTACCGAAGTTGCCTTTTGAATCTACAAAAGGATGGAGCAGAGATTCATTACCTCTTGTAAGACGTACCATAGTTTCGTAAATCGAAGCGTCACCATGGGGGTTGAGTTTCATAGTCTGTCCCACAACATTTGCCGATTTGGTACGTTTACCGTTTAAAAGACCCATTTTATACATAGTATAAAGGAGCTTGCGGTGTGACGGTTTAAATCCGTCTATTTCCGGAATTGCACGGGATATAATAACGCTCATTGCATAGGGCATATAGTTTTTTTCCAGAGTATCATATATATATTCCTGAGTAATATTTTCCATCATTTCACATCCTATCCTACATCTATCATATCGAGATATTCGCTGCCGTGCTGAGCGATATGCTCTTTTCGTGCGGCGAGATTATCGCCTAAAAGCACATCAAAGGTGCGGGCGGTACGTTCTGCGTCATCGTGAGTTACACGGATAAGACGGCGGGTTTCCGGATTCATAGTCGTCTGCCACATCATATCGGGTTCGTTCTCGCCAAGACCTTTTGAACGCTGAATGGTATAATCACCTTTAAGCTTTGATAATATGTCGGCTTTTTCCTTTTCGTTATAGGCAAAATAGCTTTTATCGTTCTGCGTGATTTCAAACAGCGGTGATTCGGCAATATACACATAACCCATCTCAATAAGCGAGGGAACGAGTGCATAAAGCATAGATAAAATCAGAGTTCTTATCTGGAATCCGTCTACGTCGGCATCGGTACAGATAATGATTTTACTCCAGCGAAGTCCGCTTATATCAAAGGTATTGAAATCCTTGTTATGTTTGGATTTTATTTCCACTCCGCAACCTAAAACCTTAAGCAAATCAGTAATAATTTCACTTTTGAAAATCTTGTTGTAATCAGCTTTAAGGCAGTTGAGAATTTTTCCTCTTACGGGGATAATCGCCTGGAATTCGGCATCACGACCCTGTTTGCAGGCACCGAGCGCCGAGTCACCTTCCACGATATAAACCTCACGGCGATTTATATCCTTGGTGCGGCAGTCAACAAACTTCTGTACACGGTTTGTCATATCCATTTTTTCCGTAAGGTTTTTCTTAAGGTTAAGACGAGTACGTTCGGCAGATTCACGGCTTCTTTTGTTTACAAGCACCTGGTTTGTGATTTTATCCGCATCCACCTTGTTTTCTATAAAATAAACCTCAAGAGCGTGACGGAGAGTGTCTGTCATAAAATCTTGTATAAATTTATTGGTTATAGCCTTTTTTGTCTGGTTTTCATAGCTTGTCATCGTAGAGAAAGAACTGCTGACGAAAAGCAGACTGTCCTGTACGTCCTGGAAGGTTATTTTGGCTTCGTTTTTCGTATATTTTCCGTTATTTTTAAGATACTGGTCAATAGCATATACAAAGGCGTGTCTGACAGCCTTATCGGGAGAACCGCCATGCTCAAGATAGCTGGAGTTGTGATAATATTCGGTTATATTGACATTGTTATTAAAACAGTAAACTATATTCAGCTTAACCTTATACTCGGGTTTGTCATCGCGGTCACGGCCTCTGCCTTCGACATTTATTGACTGTACCGGAGTTATGGAATTATTTTCGCCCAGTTCTTCAATATAATCGGCAATGCCGTTAGGATAAAGATATTCAAATATCTCCATTCCTTCTTCAGTTTCGTTATATAATACAAGCTTAAGTCCGGCATTTACGACTGCCTGCTTTTTCATAACGGTCTGAAAATATTCGAGAGAAATATTAATATCGGTAAAAACCTTAAGGTCAGGACGCCATTTTATGGTACTTCCGGTTTTTTTGGAAGAAACTTCGGTTTTCTTAAGGCCGCCTATGTTTTCACCTGCCTCAAAATGTAGCTCATATTTAAATCCGTCACGGACAACAGTAACGTCCATATATTCGGAACTGTATTGTGTTGCGCAGCTGCCGAGACCATTAAGACCCAGGCTGAATTCGTAGCTTTCGCCGTCCAGGTTGTTATATTTACCACCGGCATAAAGCTCGCAGAATACAAGCTCCCAGTTGAAACGGTTTTCCTTATTATTAAAATCAAGAGGGATACCACGTCCGTAGTCACGGACTTCTATCGACTTATCAAGGTATCGGGTAACCTCAATTACTTTACCGTAGCCCTCACGAGCTTCGTCAATTGAGTTTGAAAGTATTTCAAAAACAGCGTGCTGACAGCCTTCAATACCGTCAGAACCGAAAATTACCGCAGGTCTCAGACGTACTCTGTCCGCACCCTTGAGCGAGGATATACTTTCGTTATCGTAAGCCTTTTTCTGTGCCATTATAACTCTCCTGTTCTGTATTTGTAGTATGTAATAAAACAAACAAAATCGCCATGGGCGATTTTGCGGTATATTATTTATTTTGTGCCGAAAATTCTGTCGCCGGCGTCACCGAGACCGGGAACAATATAACAATGGTCGTTTAATTTTTCGTCAACGGTTGCGCAGTATATTTTAACATCGGGATGGTCGCCCGCAAGCTTTTTTACACCTTCGGGAGCCGCAATAATACACATAAATCTGATGTCGTTGCAACCCTTGTCTTTAAGCATAGATATAGCATCACTTGCACTACCGCCTGTTGCCAGCATGGGGTCAACAACAATAACCTCACGATTTTCTATATCATCGGGAAGCTTGCAGTAATATTCCACCGGCTGAACGGTTACGGGGTCGCGATAAAGACCGATATGACCTACCTTAGCGGCAGGGACAAGTTTCAGCATACCGTCAACCATACCGAGACCGGCACGGAGTATCGGGATTATGGCAAGTTTTTTGCCGGCAAGTACCTTTGCCGTTGTTTTCTGTATAGGTGTTTCTATTTCAACCTCTTTCAGAGGCAAATCACGGGTTGCTTCATATCCTGTAAGTACGGTGATTTCTTCGATAAGCTCACGAAACTGCTTAGAGCCTGTGTTTACATCGCGTAATATCGAAAGCTTATGCTGTATTAAGGGATGGTCCAGTACGGTTACATTTTTCATAGTAATCCTCTCCTTAAAATTATTTATTCTCTAAATCTGTTATTTTCTGCACTCTTGCAGTATGTCTGCCACCTTCAAATTCAGCGGTAAGCCATGCAGTAACGATTTCTTTTGCCACGTCTTCGCCGATTACTCTTCCGCCTAAAGCGATAATATTTGAGTTATTATGACATTTTGTCATTCTTGCAGAATAAATATCACCGCATACTGCCGCGCGGATACCTTTGTGTTTGTTAGCGGCAATGCTCATTCCGATTCCGGTACCACATACCAGAATTCCGCGGTCACATTCGCCGTTTATTATGCTTTCGCATACGGGAGCGGCGATATCGGGATAGTCAACGCTTTTGTTTTCGTAAATACCGAAATCTTTTACTTCGTAGCCGGAGGACTTAAGAAAGTCCAAAAGCTTGTTTTTAAGTTCAAAACCACCGTGGTCACAGCCTATAGCTATCATTTGTTTTCCTTCCTTTCACGTTCCTGCTCTGCCTGGGATTTTTTAAGATATAAAGGCAGAAGCTCGCTTCCTTTAATAGTTTTTTCTTGTTTTATGAGGGAAATCATTCCCATATATGCACCTGCACCACTGAGCATATTCAGGTGAGGCGGTGCGAAAATAATATTTTCGTTTTCAAGTAAAATGCTGCGGTATGCTGCCGCACCGTCGCCCATTACGATAGCGGGTGAGGTTATCTGTGCAGATATTTTTTCAATATCCTCGCAAAAGGGTGATGATGTTTCTGTTATTTCTCCGCCACTGAAACGGTAACAGCCGGCGTAAACCTGACGGTTACGGGCGTCTATAAGGGGATAGACGGGAATATCTGAACAGGGGAAATTATATGCCATTGCCATAAGTGAATTTATTCCCACTACAGGTTTCCCTAAAGCTGCTGCAAGCCCTTTCACGGTTGCTATACCGATACGCAGACCGGTAAAAGAACCGGGCCCGGTTACTGCACCGAAAATGTCAATATCCGATGCGGTCATACCCAAATCCTGCAGAACGCTGTCTACCATAGGCATAAGCTTCTGAGAATGAGTGAGCTTGTCGTCTATGTAATGATGGGCGAGAAGCTTGTCCTCGGTGCCTACAGCTACCGAAGCGGCACTGCCGCTGCTGTCAATTGCAAGTAATATCATTTATCTCTATCTCCCTGTAATCATCGCTTATATCAAGATTTTTTGAAATTGTAACATCAAATATCCTGTTGCCGCTGTAGCTTGCGACATCAGGCCATTCTATCAGACTGATTCCGCTACCGCCGATATAATCGAAAAGTCCGGCTTCATAAATTTCGGATTCATCTTCGATACGGTAAAGGTCAAAATGGAATATATCAGTACTTCCGCTGTAAATATTCATAATTGAAAATGTGGGACTGCAGACCTCGTCAGCATTACCGAAAAAATCGGTAACACCTTTTACAAATACGGTTTTGCCTACGCCTATATCTCCGTAAAGACGTACAATGTCACCTGCACGAAGTTTTTCGGCAAAGTTTTTTGCAATACGGGTAGTCTCGTCCGGTGAATAAACAATATATTTCAAAATTTCAGCTCCTTATATAATTTTACAATAAAATTTAAAAAATGTCAATATTTTTATTTCAATATATTATATACTGTGTTAATTGAAGAATTCCTCCGTATTATGTGCGGCAACAGTTGCCACAAAAACATAACTTGCCTTGCAGCGTTTGAGGACTCTTGAAACCTCTGTCGCCGTTGCACCGGTGGTAAAGACATCATCAACCAGAAGTATTGATTTTCCTTTTACTAAATCGGCGGAGGTAACCCTGTATGCTCCGCGGACGTTTTTGGCACGCTCCGTCGCACTTAGTCCGCGCTGAGATTGTGTAATCTTTATTTTTTGCAGAATTTTAGGATTATATGGAATATCAAGCATTTCTGCCAGATCTTTTGCCAGAAGCCCGGCACAGTCGAAGCCGCGCTCCCGTATGCGGGAGGCATCGCCAGGAACAGCTGTTATATAATCAATATTACAGCGGCTTATTCCTATCTGTTTAAGCCGGCGGGCAAGGGAATACACAAGAGGCTTCGACATATACATACGGTATTTGAATTTATATTCGTGTATGGCGTTTCGCATATCGCCTGCATATATCGCAGAGGAAAGACAGCCGTCAAAATGTCTGCCGGCGGTGCGACAGGTTGTACATATCGGACGGTTTTCATAATAATTCAGATCGCCACCGCATTTTGCACATTTGTTTTTTGGAAGCGGAATATCTTCTGAGCATCTGTCGCATATAAGGGGACGGGCTCCGGGAGAAAGAAGCTTTCCGCAGAAAATGCATTTGGGCGGGAACAGAAGGTCACCCATATATGTAAAAAGATTCATAGCTGAGTCTCTCCTTCCGTCAGCGTCAATATATCGGCAAGACCGCTGTAACGGTGAGCCTGGTAATTATTATCTGTCATATAGGTTATAATATCTTCTCTGCCCACCAGAACAACCAGACTTTTAGCGCGGGTTACGGCGGTATAGAAAAGGTTTCGAGACATAAGGTTAGGGTGCACCCTGTACATAGGAAGTACTACGGCATCAAATTCGCTTCCCTGGCTTTTATGAACCGTAATCGCATAAGCAAGTTCGAGGTCCTCGGCAATATCTATAGGATAATCGGTTTCTTTTTCGCCGTCGAACAGAATTTTTAAAATCCCCTGTTTTGTATCAATATCAAGAATTATTCCCATATCTCCATTGAAAATACCTACTCCGCTTTTTTCGCCGTACCACTGTATATCATAGTTATTGCGGGTCTGCATAATCTTATCTCCGCGGCGGAGAATATATCTGCCTCTTTTAAGCTCCGGTTTGTCGGGAGAAGGGGGATTGTATGCCGCTTGCAATGCGAAATTGAGAGCTTCGGCTCCTACAGGACCCTTACGTGTAGGAGTAATAACCTGCACGGCATCAAGTGAGGGTTTGCCAAGATATTTCGGCAGACGGTCGAGACAAAGACTGACTATTTCCGCGGCACCTGAAGTGGTATCGGAACGGTTTATATAAAAGAAATCGCTGCCACTACCACCTTTGCAAATAGGGTATTCTCCTGAATTTATCCTATGGGCGTTAGTGACTATAAGACTTTCTTCCGACTGGCGGAAAATTTCCCTGAGTCTTACTGTTTTCACTATTTCAGAGGTAATTATATCGCGGAGCACATTACCTGCACCTACGGAAGGAAGCTGATCGCTGTCGCCAACAAGAATGAGACGGCAACCGGCAGGAACAGCTTTTATGAGGTTATAGAAAAGTAATATATCAACCATAGACATTTCATCTACTATAACGGCATCGGTATCGAGCGGATTTTCCGAATTCTTTTTAAATATCAGCTTTGATTTATCGTATGAATACTCTGCTTCAAGAAGGCGGTGCACGGTTTTTGCCTCTACGCCACAGAGCTGTGTCATACGTTTTGCGGCACGACCGGTGGGCGCGCAGAGAGATACATTGCAACCTTCTTCCGTGAGAAGAGATATGATTGTTTTTATTATGGTAGTTTTCCCTGTTCCGGGACCGCCGGTTATAACCGTACAGCTGTTTTCAAGAGCGTAGGTAACTGCGGTTTTCTGAAGCTCTGCAAGAGGGAAAGAATCCTTTTCGGCTTTTTTGAGCTTTTCCGGAATGTTTTTTGGGATTTTCTTCGGTTTTTCTTTTGTAAAATTTTTGAGAAAATTTGCGCTGCCTTCCTCGGCAACAAAAAATGCGGGAAGATATATGAAATCATCCCCGTCACCACTGCGGCGGCGGAGTCTGGTATTTATTATAAGGTTTATAAGTCTTGCCGCGACAATATCCTCCGGCATATACAGCAGGCGTGCCGTCTGCGAGCACAGAAGCTTTGAGGGAAGATAGGTATGTCCGTTTGTCACATTTTCGGAAAGACAGAAAATGATAGCGGCATCGATGCGTTCGGGGCTGTCTGCGGAAAAGTTCATAGAAGCCGCAATCTTATCCGCAGTACGGAAACCTATACCGTCAACCTCGCACAGAACATACGGATTTTTTTTAATTAGTGAGATAGAATTTTCACCGAGCTTTGTATATACCTTGTACGCGAAACCGGTGGGGATTCCGTGTTCTGTAAAGAAGGAGACAAGTCCCTGCATATTTATCTGACTTATGTATTTGTTATGAATAGCATTTGCTTTATCGGGGGTTATTCCCTTAACAGAGCAAAGCTTTTCGGGTTGATTCTGTATAATATTAAGCGAGTTTTCGCCGAAAGTGTCCACAATACGTCTTGCGGTAGCTTCTTTAACGCCTTTAATGGCTCCTGAAGCAAGATAAAGAAAAATATCATTACAGCTTTCGGGCAAAATGTGAGAGAAAGTAGCAACCTTAAACTGTTCGCCGAATTCAAGGTGGTTAACCCACTCGCCGGTCATGGAAAGTCTGTTTCCGGGTTCTACAAAAGGAAGAGTCCCTACAACGGTATATTCCTCATCGCCGTTTGCAACAGAACATACACAATATCCGTTGTTTTCATTTGAAAATATAATTTCCGTAACAGTTCCTTCAAGTTTTTCCATAACAACCTCTGTATAAATAGAATTTATTATTACTATTTAATTATACACCAAATAATAATAATTTGCAACCGTTTTTGAAAATTTCTCATAGAATAGTATATAAAAAAGTTTTCTGCGGAGGGATAATAGTGTATATTATGTTTCTGGTGCGCATTCTGGCAGTTACGGCGCTAATTTACCGGCTTATATATAAATTTGTATGGTTTTAGGAATATATAAAAAAATACGGACATATTCTTAAATAAGAAATAAGGCGGAAAGGAATGAAAAAAATGGAAATGACAAAAAATAAGATATTTGTAAACAAAACAGTGGCGGAAACAGAAATGTCCGCTATGACGGAGTGCGAAACCATTGTTCCCGACTCAAAACCGGATTTGCTTAAAATTCTCCAGATTGATGCGGAAGCTTTAATTACTTCGTTTGAGGTGAGCAACGGAAGGATAAACGTAAATGGAGCGGTAGAATATAAAATCCTTTATGTGCCGGAGAGTGCAAAGGGGATTTGTTCACTCAACACTGTTTCAACATTCGTACACACCGAAGAAATTGACGGACTGACGGAGGATATGTATTGCAGTCTTGACGTGGATACGGAGCATATAGAATACAATATGATAAACAGCCGTAAGCTGTCACTGCATACGGCAGTAGGAATAAAATGTAGTATTATGACAAAAATGCCGATAGAGGTTCCTGTGGAAATCAGGGGAGAGAATATAGAAACAAAATACAAAATGATGCGCGGAGCGTGCAGGACTGTTGACAAAAATGCGGAAATTATAATAGAGGACAGCCTTGTGGTTCCGCCGGGGAAACCTGCTATAGAAACGGTGCTGAAAACAGATGTCAGCGTAAGGAATAAAGATATAAAAATAATTGCCGGAAAAGTTGTGGTTAAGGGTGAAATTACGGTATGTACCCTTTATCTTCCTGTACAGAGCGAAAATGTGATGTCTGCACTTCATTGTCTGCCGTTTACTGAGATTCTGGATGCGGAAGGCATCAGGGAAGAAAATTTCAACAATGTTGGATTTAAAGTGTCGTCCGGGAAATGCACTCCTGTGCCGGACTCTGATGGAGAAATAAGAGAAATAGAATGCAGTGTAAGGCTGACAGTACATATCACTTCTGATGAGATTATAGAAATGCAGGCTGTAACGGACGCTTATTCCACAGAAGGGAATCTAGAAGTAAAAACCGGCAGAAATATGCTGGAGGAAACAGTAGACAGCCTGACTACAAATACAACTGTTAAGGGAAGCATAACGCCTCCGGAGGGAATGCCGCAGATTATGCATATATATAATGTTGTCGCAAAACCCTATGTAACCTCTGCAAAGGCGGGAGACGGTAAGATGTTTATAGAAGGTATAATCGATACGTATATACTATATATATCGGCAAAAGATGACAGTCCTGTCTGCAGTTTTAAAGAAGAAGTTCCGTTTGCCATAAGCACTGACAGCCCGAAAACAGAGGCGGAGTGCGATGTAAAAGCTGTGGTGGAAACAAATCATATAAGCTACAATCTTAATGCAGCAGGAGAAATAGAACTGCGTGTTGTGCTGATGAGTTGCCTTTCATCTCACAAGACGACAGAAGCTGAGTTGGTTGAATCCGTAACGGAAAAAACTGTTTCAGAGGAGAAATCACCGTCCATAGTTCTTTACTTTGTGCAGAAAAATGATACGCTTTGGGACATTGCAAAAAGGTATCACACAAAAACTACGTATATAGAGGAGCTTAATGAGCTTGGTGGCGGAGGACTGAAGGAAGGACAGCAGATACTGATACCGAGAAGCTGAGAAATATTAAAAAAGCACGGGAAACAGCAGGTTTTCTGTGCTTTTTTAAAATAAAAATAAAAAATTTAAAAAAAGACTTGATTATTTCATAAAAAAAGGTTATAATATATAAGGATAAATAAAAATGAAAGGTGGAGTTTAAGCAATGAGTTATTCGTTTTTAGAAGCAGCAGGCGCGGCGGCAACTAATCCGGCAGCAATGGGACCTATGGCAATGGTTGCACAGTTTTTCCCCTTTGTGCTGATTATAGTTGTTTTCTATTTCTTCCTCATAAGACCTCAGAAGAAAAAAGAAAAACAGACGCAGGCAATGCTTGATGCAATCAAGGTTGGAGATGATGTTCTCACAATCGGCGGTATTTACGGTACTGTTACAAGAATAAAAGATGATAAGCTTTTCATCAAAGCCTCAAAGCAGGACGAAACAATAATCGAAATTGCACGCTGGGGCATTAAAGATGTGCTCAAGTATGTAGAGGATAAATAAGCACGATAGGATACTAAGCTAAAGGAGAGTTCCGATGGATACATACAGAAGAAATAATCAGAGAAAGCAGCAGATTAATATCGACCTGAGTACGATAATGTATTTTCTGCCTTACTGGATTCTGAGCCTGATAGGCGTATTTATACTGTTTATGATTGCCGCGTTTATCTATATGATAACACCGATGACGCAAAATGCTTTGCCTGCCATCAGCAGGGTCATCGTAATAGCTGTTGAGCTGGCAGTCGCGTTCTTCGTGGGAAGACAGACGTCTGAACCGGGAATTGTATCCGGATTTATTTACGGATTGGGTCTGACGCTTTTTATTCTTATTGTAGGAATGCTTACAGGTGCTTTGAAGATTTTTTCCTTAGAACTGATAATGATGCTTCTGACGGGTGTATTTATCGGTATGTTCGGAGGAATTGCAGGAAAAAACAGTGCACCTAAAAAGTATCGCAGAAGAAGATACGTAATCAAATAATTTTTATATAAGGAGTAAGAAAAATGAAACAGATTAAAACATTAAACAGCAGCGTTTTAAAGAAAAGCCTTTCAAAAGGCGGTTGCGGCGAATGTCAGACATCCTGTCAGTCAGCTTGCAAAACATCATGTACTGTAGCAAATCAGAAATGTGAAAAGTAATGATTGCCGGATTACCCCTGTCTTTTTTCGGACAGGGGATTTGGCTTTTTTGGAATTTGTAAAAAACAAACGGAACGGAGTAGGATTATGATACATTGCTTCAGTATGTTCGGCAACAATATAGTAATTGATGTCTACAGCGGATGCGTTCATATAATGGAAGACCCTGCATTTGAGCTTTCAAAATATTACGGCGAGCACGGCTTTGAAAAGAACGGCCTTAGCGAAGCGGCAAAGAGCTTTTGCTGCGGAATCGGTGAGGACGAGCTGAAAGAAGCCTATGCGGAGCTTTCTGAACTTGAAAAAAACGGTGAGCTGTTTACAGACGATTGCTATGATGCGGTTGCAAGAAACATAAGGAAAAGTTCGGTTGTAAAGGCACTGTGCATACATATTGCCCATGACTGTAATCTGCGATGCAGATACTGTTTTGCAGACGAAGGTGCATATAAAGGCCCGAAAGGACTTATGAGTGCTAAGACCGGGAAAAAAGCTATAGATTTTGTTATTGAAAAATCACAGGGCAGAAGAAATATCGAAATTGACTTTTTCGGTGGCGAGCCTCTCGTTAATTTCGGTGTGGTAAAGGAAATAGTGGAATATGCAAAAGAGCAGGAAAAAATCCATGATAAAAATTTCCGGTTCACGATAACCACCAACGGACTGCTTCTTGATGATGAAAAAATCAGCTACATAAATGAAAATATGTCCAATATAGTGCTTAGCATTGACGGACGTAAAGAAACAAACGATAAAATGAGAATAAGAGCAGACGGAACCGGCTGTTACGATACAATACTGCCGAAGTTTGTCAAGGTGGCGGAAAGCAGAAATCAAGATAATTATTATGTAAGAGGAACATTTACCCATGAAAATCTTGATTTTTCAGAAGACGTGCTTCATCTTGCAGATTTGGGATTCAAACAGGTTTCTGTAGAACCGGTGGTAGCTCCGTTTGATACTTCTTATGCTCTGCAATATGATGATATTCCCAAAATATGTGAGGAATATGAAAAACTTGCAGAAGAATGCATAAAGCGTAAAAAAGAAGGAAGGGGCTTTAACTTTTTCCATTTTATGATAGATTTAGATCAGGGACCTTGCGTAATTAAAAGACTCAGCGGTTGCGGCAGCGGTTGTGAGTATCTTGCGGTAACTCCCGAAGGCGATGTCTATCCTTGTCATCAGTTTGTGGGAAACGAAGATTTTAAGATGGGAAATCTTGAAACCGGAGAAATTGATACGGAAATGAAACAGCGGTTTGAAAATGCCAATGTATATACAAAACCCGATTGCAAAAAGTGCTGGGCGAAATTCTACTGCAGCGGCGGCTGTGCGGCTAATGCATTTAATTTCAACGGTGATATAAACGTACCCTATGATCTGGGCTGTGAGCTTCAGAGAAAAAGGGTTGAATGTGCGATTGCCATAAAAGCAGCACTTGCGGAATAACTAAAAAATATTTAAAAATATTAAATATTTTTACTGAAATTTCAAATTTCCTATTGACTAATCGACAAAAAAATTATATAATATATAGTAATTGACTATGCGGTGTGCGGACGGTAATTATTTACTGCCTGCAAAACACTCATTATAACAAAGGAGGAAATAATTATGAAAGCAAAAAGCGTAATTAAACTTGTGCTTTCCCTGCTCGTAATTGCTATACTTGTATTCCTTACAGCATTTGGTATCAAGCTTGGAAATTACGAACTCAAACCTGCCTACGACGGCATAAAACTCGGACTCGACATAAACGGTGGCTCATACATTGAGTATCAGGCTGTTGAAAGAGTTCAGACAGCAGAAGGCGTAACTTCTGAAGGCGAAGACAAAAAAGATGTAACACAGGAAGAAATTGACACAACAATCGCTATCTTAAGAGCCCGTGCAACATCAGAGGGTTATACAGAAGCAAACGTAATGCATAACGGTAACGGAAGATTCAGAGTAGAGCTTCCCAGCGTAGGAGATGCAAACCAGGCATCCACAATCCTTGGACAGGTTGCAGAACTTACATTTGAAGATCCCGAAAACAATGTTGTGCTTGACGGTAATCAGATAAAAAATGCAACAGCAGTATTCAGTTCTACAGACGGAACTACTTCTCAGCATATAGTTGAACTTGAGTTCACTGAAGAAGGACGTCAGAAATTCGCTGAAGCTACAGCAAGACTTGTAGGTCAGCAGATTTCAATTAAGCTTGACGGCGTTGTACAGTCTGCTCCTACAGTTCAGGAAGCTATAGATTCCGATAAAGCTATAATCACACTTGGTACAGGCGAAGGCGTTGACGAATATGCAAGAAGCCTTGCAGGTCTTATCCGTTCCGGTAAGCTTCCCTTCGGTCTTAAAGAAGTAGGAGCAAGCACAGTAAGTGCAACTCTTGGTCAGGATGCATATCAGAATGCACTTCTGGCAGGTCTTATCAGTATTATTCTGATAGCAATCTTTATGATAGCATTCTACAGACTGCCCGGTCTTATGGGTGCAATCGCACTTATATTCTACACAGTGCTTACAATCCTTATCCTCGGTGCATTCGGTGTTAACCTCACACTTCCCGGTATCGCAGGTATCGTACTGTCGCTGGGTATGGCGGTTGACGCAAACGTTATCATATTTGAACGTATAACAGACGAAATGAAAAACGGTAAAACTCTCAGAGCATCAATTGATGCAGGCTTTAACAGAGCACTCACAGCCGTTGTTGACTCCAACATTACAACTCTTATTTCCGCAGGCGTACTGTGGGCACTGGGTTCAGGTACTGTAAAAGGCTTTGCCATTACTCTGTTCCTTGGTGTTGTTGTAAGTATGTTTACAGCAGTATTTGTAACAAAGTTCTTAATCAAACAGCTTATAGGGCTTGATATTAAAAACAGAAAGCTCTACGGCATAGGAATTAAATAAGGAGGTGACTGTACATGTTTAATATAATGAAAAATTATGCAAAATTTATGGCTGTATCAGCTATTATTATACTGGCAGGTATCGTCACACTCATCATCAATGGCGGATTTGCTACTGATATCGACTTCGCCGGCGGTACAATGATGCAGGTTAACATCGGTCAGGAATTTGAAACTGCTGATGTAGAAGCAATTATAACAGAAAAAACAGGCAAAAAGGTTGATACAATTCAGAAAGCATCTGATGAAACAGCAGAGCATCAGGTAATGTTCAAAATGGCTACTCTTGATGTCGAAGAACGTACAGCCGTTTTCGAAGGTCTTAAAGAAAAATACGGTCTTGCAGATGAAACTGCAATTATGGCAAGCGATAACATTACTCCTCTTGTGAGCAGTGAAATCATTTACAATGCACTTCTTTCGGTTGCAATAGCAGTTGTTCTTATTCTTATCTATATAACAATAAGATTTACATTTGCTTCCGGCGTAGCTGCTGTTGTAGCACTTCTTCACGATACACTGATAATGCTTTCGGTATATTCAATATTCCGTATAGCTGTAAATGCATCTTTTGTAGCTGCTATCCTTACAATTATCGGTTACTCAATCAATGCAACAATCGTTATATTTGACCGTGTACGTGAAAACAAAAAGTTTGCGAAAAAAGGTGAAAACTTTGCAGATACCTGCGAAAAGAGCATCTGGCAGACAATGCGTCGTACAATCAATACAACTGCAACTACACTGATTTCTCTTATTATACTTGCAGTTTTAGGCTCAGCTTCAATCAGAGGCTTTGTAATACCCCTTATCGTAGGTATTATTGCAGGTACTTATTCTTCAGTATTTATATCTTCACCTGTATGGTGCCTCATCGAAGGCGGATATAAAAAGAACGCTAAGTAAGAGGTGTAAACAAAATGAAAAAAATTCTCAAGATTTTTGATAAATATTCTGTTTGCGTATGGGCAATAGTAATCCTGCTTATGGCATCGGTTGTAATAGTACCCTTTGCACCGGGCAGACTCAGCCTTTTCGGAACAAGAATACCGCTTACTCCCGTGCTCGTAATGCTTCCCATTCTTCTGGGTATCATATATGCAATTGTTGTTTCTTATGAGACCCCGAAAATGACGGAAAAGAAAAAGAATGTTTTCAGAATAATAAAAGCTGTAAGCATTATACTTTTCTATGTTCTTACAATAGCTGTAGTAGTATATGCGGCAGTAAACGGAATGATAAGATTTTAATTAAATGACGGAAATGGGTTGTATCGCATTGATATGACCCATTTTTACAGTCGGAGAGAATATATGCGGAAATTTATTATTAATAAAAACGATGCCGGACAAAGGCTGGATAAATTTATAAATAAAGCGGTACCTCAGCTTCCGATGTCGCTTTTATATAAATATATCCGAAAAAAAAGAATAAAAATCAACGGCAAAAAGGCGGAGCTTTCATACCGCCTGTGCGAAGGCGATGTTGCGGAGCTTTATATCAACGATGAGTTTTTTGCGGAAACACCGGAGGAAACGGCGTTTCTGCGGGCTAAAGATGATATAGACGTTATCTATGAAGACGAGAATATTTTAGCTGTATATAAGCCTGCGGGACTGGTGGTACACGAGGACGATGAGGGAGAACAGATAAACACTCTTATTGCAAAGATAAAAAAATACCTCAGCGTCAGAGGCGAGTATGATTATGAAAATGAAAACAGTTTCGTACCATCTCTTTGTAACCGTATCGACCGTAATACGGAAGGACTTGTGCTGGCGGCGAAAAATGCACAGTCCCTGCGGATTTTAAACGAAAAAATCAAAGACAGGGAAATCGGGAAATTTTATTATTGTATCGTAAAAGGTGTGCCTGTGAAAAAAGAATCGGTCGAGCGTGCATTTTTAGTAAAAAACGAAACCGAAAAACAGGTTAAAATATATCCGAAACCGGTGAAAGACGGAAAAACGATAATAACTAAATATAAAACAGTAAAAACAGCAGAGGGCGAGAGCCTTCTTGAAGTAGAACTGCTTACGGGACGTACCCACCAGATAAGAGCACATATGGCATATCTGGGATATCCTCTCAGGGGAGATACGAAATACGGAAACCCTCGATATAACAGAGAGAAAAATGAAAAACACCAGGCATTGTGTGCATATAAAATGATATTTGATTTTAAGACAGATTCGGGAATTCTCAGCTATCTTAAAGGTAAGGAAATAAGATTACCCGATGAAAAAATAAGCTTGCTCGGCAGGCTTGGAAAATAAAAAATCAGAGGAATTGCTATGAATATTGAAATTATAGAAAAAATCGCCGAAGAAAATATGAAAAATATGGTTACTCACGAAGATCGCGAAAAAGGCTGGTGCCTGGCTCACGGCAGGAGAACAGCAAAGCTGGCGGTGAATCTGCGTAAAAAGATTTTCCCCGGCAGTACATATAACGATGAAATTATTTATGTGGCAGGACTTTTTCACGATATAGGGAAACAGCACCCTGACCACGAAAAAGCAGGAGCAATTATCACAAGAAATCTGATTGACGAATACTGCACTGCCGATGAAATGGACGAAATCTGCGAAATTATAGAAAACCATAACGCCTATGATACCGATAAGGAAAGTCGTACCTGGAATCTGATGCTGGTGCAGGATGCCGACATAATAGACCACCAGGGTGCGGTATTTATATGGCTGACAATGCATATGGCGGCTGAAAAGGGGATAGGTGTTGATGACTGTCTGAAAATGTTTGAAAAATACGATACTCCCGATAATATTCTCCGAAACGGCGGATTGCTTAATTTTGAGGAATCGAAAAAAATCATAACCGACAGATATGATATGGAACGAGCGTTTTTCGACAGATTAAGACAGGAACAAAACGGTATATTCTGATAAAAAAAGATTAAAGAAAAGATCCTCCGGCAATAATAATATCAAAGATTATTATTGCCGTAGGATTTTATATGG
>JAZOTK010000031.1:0-2932 GCA_045657605.1 Clostridia bacterium | reverse complement strand
GAAATAGATGCATTTATTAATATTACTTCTGAGGACTTCCATTCGCCGTTTCTTATGAAGGATATGGATAAAGCAGTAGATACCGTAAAAAAGGCTTTGAATGAAAACAAGAAAATTACTATATACGGTGATTATGATGTTGACGGAATTACTTCGGTAGCACTGCTTGTTAAATATCTTTCCTCAAAAGGAGCCGATGTGTCGTTTTACATTCCTGACAGACATGATGAAGGCTATGGAATGAACGAAGGCGCAATACGCCGTCTTCATTCTGAAGGCACCGAGCTGATTATTACTGTAGATACAGGTATTACGGCGTGTGAGGAAATCAGGCTCGCAAAAGAGCTCGGAATAGATGTGGTGGTAACAGACCATCATCAGTGCAGCGATGTCCTGCCCGACTGTCCTGTAGTCAATCCCTGCAGACATGATTGCAATTATCCGTTCAAGCTTTTATGCGGTGTTGGAGTTGTGTTCAAGCTAATCTGTGCTATGGAAGACGGAAATCACGTTGAGATGCTTGATTTATACAGCGATATCGTAGCGCTCGGTACCATTGCTGACGTTATGAATTTAGAAGGCGAAAACCGGATTATTGTACATTACGGTCTTAAAAAAATATCCGAATGCCCGAATATGGGACTTAGCTGTTTGCTCGAAATTTCCGGATACGGAAAAAGGGCTCCGGATACCGGTATGCTCGGTTTCGGGCTTGCACCGAGAATAAATGCTGCCGGCAGAATCGGAAATACTGCAAAGGCAGTTGGGCTTCTGCTCAGTAATTCCTATACAGAATGCCATGAGCTTTCCGCATATCTCGATGAGGAAAATAAACTGCGTCAGCAAACAGAGCAAAATATACTTCGGTCGGTATATAATATTATAGATAATAATACAATATATAATGATAAAAAGGTACTTGTGATTGCCGGTACCGGCTGGCATCACGGTATAATAGGGATTGTTGCATCAAGAGTAACCGAACGTTATATGAAACCCTGTATACTTATAAGCTGTGAAGACGGCATAGGAAAAGGGTCCGGTCGTAGCATAAAAGGTTTTAATCTTTTTGAAGCAATGTCCTCCTGCGGAGAGCTGTTTGAAAAATTCGGCGGGCACGAGCTTGCTGCCGGTCTTACAATAATGCAGGAAAATATCGAAAAGCTCGATAACGCTCTTAACGATTATGCAGATAAATATATGAATACTGAATGTCTGGAGGCTTATATAGAAATAGATACAGATATTACCGAAGAATATATTGTTGCAGAAACTGTTAAAAACCTTGAACTGCTTGAGCCTTACGGTAACGGAAATCCCAAACCGATTTTCAGCGTTTCAAATGCAACCATTAAAGATATAAGACAAATGAGCGAAGGAAAACATATTAAATTCACTCTGTTAAAAGGGAATACCATTTTTGATGCTGTCGGATTCGGTAAGGGCGAACTGATTGAACAGTATACCGTGGGCGACAGCGTTGATGTTGCGGGTATATTACAGATAAATGTATGGAATAATACACAAAAAATACAATTCCTTATAAATGATATAAAGCTTTACGAAACAGGCGAAGTTATCTCCCCTGTTCCGAGCCGTGAAGATTTAGCAGCAATTTACAGATATTTTAAAAAGAATGCTGTAGGAGATAAGATTTCTCAAAACTGCGGTGTTCTTGCAAGAAAAATCACATATTCAACCGGCGCTGCGGTCAGTGTTGAAAAAATGATGAATGTGGTAGAAATCTTTGCAGAATTCAGATTCCTCACCTATGCGGTACAAAACGGCTGTATAGACATTTATATGCTTGAAACTTCAGGTAAAGCGGATTTGGAAAAATCAGAAAAACTTAAAATCTTACGGCAAAAGGAGGGACAGATATGATAAGCCACGAAGAACTTTTTGAAAAGCTGATGAAAAAGGTTACGGAAGAAAAGCCTAAAGGTAATGTGGATATTATTAAATCGGCGTACGAATTTGCAAATAAATGGCATAACGGACAAAAACGTGTGTCCGGCGAAGATTATATCTGTCATCCTCTTAATGTCGCACTCATTATAACAGATATGCTTCTTGATTGTGATACCATCGCAGCAGGGATTTTGCATGATATAATTGAAGATACTCCTGTTACATTTGAAGAAGTCAGCGAAAAATTCGGTCCTAATATTGCCGAAATGGTTGACGGCGTAACAAAGCTTGGTAAAATTCAGTTCACTTCACAGGAAGAAGCTCAGGTGGAAAACTTAAGAAAAATGTTTATGGCAACGGCGAAAGACCTTCGTGTAATGCTTATAAAACTTGCCGACAGGTTGCATAATATGCGTACAATTGATGTTATGCCGGACCATAAAAGACGTAACAAGGCAAAGGAAACTATAGAGGTATTTGCTCCTATCGCTCACCGCCTTGGTATGTTTAAAATTAAGGTTGAGCTTGAAGATATATCTCTTAAATATCTTGACCCTGTTTCTTATGCAGATATTCAGGAATCCCTGGAAGAAAAAATGCGTAATAACAGCGATTATATTGATACTATAATCAGTACAATATCTGAGAAATTACAGTCACTTGGAATTGCCACCAAGGACATTTACGGGCGTGTAAAGCATCCGTACAGTATATTCAAAAAAACATATATGCGAGGCAGAACGCTTGATGAAATATATGATATTTTTGCGGTAAGAGTAATTGTAGAATCTGTCCGCGACTGTTATGCTGTGCTTGGTGCTATACACGATTTGTATAAACCTATTCCGGGCAGAATTAAAGATTATATTGCAATGCCCAAACCTAACCTTTATCAGTCATTGCACACCACCGTAATAGGTCACGCCGGCGTTCCGTTTGAAATTCAGATACGAACGGAAGAAATGCATACAATCGCAGAATACGGTATTGCCGCTCACTGGAAATATAAACAGGGTATAAA
>JAZOTK010000030.1:0-3058 GCA_045657605.1 Clostridia bacterium | reverse complement strand
ACCCACGAGCATAAAAAGAAAGCTTTGCGATAAAAATCCGCAAAGCTTTTTATGTCAAAAATGAGGTGAGCTTGACACGGGGAAAGGGAAATCAGAAAACGTGCAAAAACAGGCACGTCCCCATTTTGCACGCATTTTGCACGTAGAATATATGTGAGATAGGGAGAAATTTTATGTATATGGATGTCAGAAAATATCACAATGAAATAAAACAATATTGTATTGATAATAAGTTGAGTTTTGATAAAACAATGTCAGCAATAAAGGGTTGCGGAAGTGATAGTATTTTTTTTCAAATTCCACTCAAAACTGAAACATCCCAGGGACTGCTTAGCGAAACTCCACTTCCTACTGTTTTGATTATAAAAAAGAAAGCAAATGGAATAGAATTTGAGCAAACAAAGCATACTCAAAAATATTTAGCAATGTAATATATTTAAGCACACTTTAATCTGTGTGCTTTTTTTATACCCAAAATGAGGTGAGCTTGACACGGGGAAAGGGAAATCAGAAAACGTGCAAAACAGGCACGCCTCCATTTTGCACGCTTTCTGCAAAATAAATTTATTTCACCTTGCCGTACACGCGATTCATATATTCGTCCTTGCTTATGAGACCTTCTTTAAATTCGGAAAGAGCGCGGTCGGCTACTGTGCCGGTGTCTTCTATGATGCTGTCGTCAAAATGTACCGAGATGCGGCAGGGCGGTATGTTTCCGGCAAACATAATTATTTCGGCAAGCTCCGAAAGTGCAGATTTAAGAGGCAGCTCGTGTTTTCTGATGTTCTGATACAGCTCCGATTTTTCGCTGATAACTTCGGTAGCGGTTTTTACCGAATAATTAGCGTATCTGAACCGCTCCGACCCGCCGAGACCGCATTTTGCTGTCAGCATATCGAGGTTTTTCTGCAGTGCTTTTTCGTGCGGTTCGTGACGAAGACTCATATTGATTTCACGCAGGTCGGTCAGCGATTTATCGCTCATAGCGTAAAATTCGGTATCGTTATCGTCAAATACGGGAGCTGATGCACCGCCGAAGTTGTGTATCTGTGCCATACCTGCGGGTACGAGAATACGCTTTTTGCCGAGTCTGAACTCGTTCTGATAGCTGTCATATACCAGGTCAATGCCTTTGAGTACATCAATGGAATTTGCAAAAACGGAAATCCCCATAGGATTATCAAGGTCGGTATTGTTGATAATATTCGGCATAATAATCTGGAAAAAAGGTTTTGTGCTTTTGGTGTAAACTGTATCGGCAAGTCCTTCGGGAAGGGCAAGCTCACGCCCGTCAGCGGAGATGAGACGGTTTATGATTTTATAATATCCGTTTTCAAGCACGTGCATATTGATATAATAGCATTTATCGCCGCCAAAATATTTTTCGCCCGCAAAAGCACATTCGATAATTCTGCCGTTTTCCCATTTCAGCGGAAAAATCATATCGGCGCGGATATAATCAATCTGCAGTCCACTCTCGTCAGTATATTCCACAAAAGCACCTGTGCCGAGAGCAAATGTAAGCTCAATAAGACGGTTTGCGCGCATAAAGAAGTTGTTTTTATCCAGTACGGAATAAACGGCAGCCTCGGCATCGGGATTTTCAAACGAAAGCGAAACCTTCTCGTTTAAAAGAAGATTAGCCCACTGCTCGCAGACGTGCTTTGCCATACCAAGTGTAGCACGGCTTCGGGGAATGCTTTTTTTGCCGTTGTACTGGAAATAGTTGTGAAAGCTGGCAACCTTACCGCAATACCAGCTGAGCCAGACCGAAATTTTCTGATAAAACTCATCAGAAATAAGATTATACCCGAGAGATTTTAAATATCTTGTAATTATCATAAAAAATCATCCTTTCTTGTGAAGTAACCAATTATTGTTTACTTTATTGCCTACGGTGCGTGAATTGTGCCTGACGGCAACATGAACCCTAGGATTTGCCGTCATTAATGAAGAAAATTGCAGGGCGATTTTCCACCACAATTATTCATTATTCATTATTCATTGCTCGCATCAGCGAGCCTCATATCATTTCCCCGCTGAAATTTTCTACCGAATATTCCATAGCATCAAGGCTGTCGATATTACTTGAGCCGTTATCGAGCCTTACGTCCTCCTGACGGGAAGGGTCCCATACTGCCGAGGCGAGAGCCTCTGTCAGATGAGAGCAGTTTTCGCATACGAAAAAGCGGTTGCGGGAAATAAGCGAGTTTATCAGCCGTATCCGTTCCGTGATACGGCTTTTTCTTGCCCGCCTTATATCAATGCCCGGGCAATGTCTTGCCGCCGCCTGCTCCAGCCCGCGTATCAGCGTAGTTTCCGCGCTGTCGCAGTACGCCTCGTATATTTTCCACCTGCTGCGGCAGGAGTTTATAAATTCCACAAAATACGCTTCAAGACGGGCGGGGGAGATTTCCTCGCGGATATAAAATTCGTCCAGGACAATCACTTTCTCAAAGTTTTTCGTAAATCCCGTACAGACAAAGCTGTGAGCCGAAGCGTTTCCGCCGAAATCAACGCCGACGGAAGCAAATATAATTTCCTCGTCCGGGCAGGGGATAACGCAGGAATTTATTTTTTTCACAAACTCGGGATAAACAAGCCCCTCCGCCGCACGCCACATACCCGAAATGTATCGGTCATAGTAAACGCCCGAATATTCGGCTTTTAAGTTTTTGACATAATCCTCAGGCAGAAACGGATTATCGTCAATAAGAAATTTCTCTGTCAGCATATCGAGACTACCTTTGCGGTCAAGATATTTTTTCTTGAACCAGTGGAACGGCGAGTCGGGGTTAGTCGTACCGATAAGCTTTGCACCGGGAATACTGAGCCTCGACAGGAGCATAGCGAAAAAATCCTCGCTGATAAGCGTAATTTCGTCCACATACGCGCCGCTGAGACTCATACCTCTGATTTTACTCTCCGACCGACTGTCGCTTGCCCCTTCAAAAAAGATTTTCCGCCCGAAAAGTGAGCCTTCTTTTTTGGAGAGACTGTAGGTGAAATTGCTTGTCCCGACAAGAGATTCAAGCAAATCGAGGACGTTACGGCGAAG
>JAZOTK010000029.1:0-8940 GCA_045657605.1 Clostridia bacterium | reverse complement strand
GCTTTATATGCAGAACGTAATATTTACTCACGTAAATTCTATTACGACAACAAATCAGCAACTACTCTGTATAGGAGAAGCTGAGGCTAATCTTATGAAGGGTAAACGCGTACTTATCGTTGACGATGTTATCAGTACAGGTGAATCACTTCTTGCTATAGGAACGCTCATAAATCAGGTAGGCGGTAATATCGTAGGAAAGCTGGCAGTTCTTGCTGAAGGCGACGCTATCGGCAGAGATGATATCAGCGTTCTTGCACCCCTTCCGCTGTTCAACAGCGACGGAAGCGAAAAGTAAAAATACGGGTTATAAAGCCCGATAAAAGAGCCCCCAAAGGTCTAACCTTTGGAGGCTCTTTTTATGTTTTAATAAAAAATTATTCTTCTTCAGGCATATCCCAGTTATGATATACATTTTGTACATCATCATTATCTTCAAGCATTTCAAGAAGCTTGTTCATAAACTTTATGTCATCTTCTTCCGTCAGTGTTGTATAATTCTGAGGAATCATTGTTATTTCAGCAGATTCGGGAGTATAGTTTTTTCCTTCTAAAGCTTCGCATACTGCCGAGAAATCTTCGGGGGCGGTAAGAATCTCATAAAATCCTTCGTCCGGTGAGAAATCTTCAGCGCCGGCATCAAGAGCATCCATCATAAGTTCTTCTTCGTCTGTTACATTATCAGAGTTGATTATGATAACACCTTTTTTATCAAACATCCACGATACACAACCGGTTGCACCAAGGTTACCGCCGAACTTATCAAAATAATGTTTCATATCTCCGCCTGTACGGTTTCTGTTATCTGTCAGAGCTTCAACGATTACGGCAACACCGCGGGGACCGTAGCCCTCATATGTGATTTCTTCGTAGTTATCGTTTCCGCCTTCTCCTGCCGCTTTCTTTATACATCTCGAAATGTTTTCGTTAGGCATATTAGCAGCTCTTGCTTTGCTGATAACATCTTTAAGTTTGTAGTTTGAAGCGGGATCGGGACCGCCCTGTTTTACTATAACGGCAATTTCACGACCGATTTTAGTAAATATTTTTGCTTTCTGTGCGTCTGTTTTTTCTTTTTTGTGTTTAATATTTGACCATTTTGAATGACCTGACATTTTTATATTCTCCTTGTTAAATTATTATTTATATTTTAACGGTTTAGCAAGCACCGATTAATATACTTTACGTTTATCAATAACACGTTTAGCCTTACCTTCACTTCTGGGAATACTCTTAGGCTCAACGAGTTTTACAGTTGCGGAAATACCGAGTACGGAATCTATTCTCTGACGGAGCCCTTTTTCTATTTTTTCAACAGCTCTGACTTCGTCTGAGAACAATTCGTCCGTCATCTCTATATGTACTTCCATTGTATCAAGATTGTTTACACGGTCTACATAAATCATATAGTGAGGTTCTACATTACCAAACTCAAGCAGAACGGATTCTATCTGTGACGGGAATACATTAACACCTCTTATGATAAGCATATCGTCGCTTCTGCCCGTAACCTTTTCCATTCGGGGCATAATTCTGCCACACTCACATCTGTCGGTATGAAGTACTGTTAAATCCTTTGTGCGGTATCTGATAAGAGGCATAGCTTCTTTTGTTACGCAGGTAAATACAAGCTCGCCTTCCGCGCCGTCGGGAAGAACTTCGCCCGTTTCGGGATTTATAACCTCGGGAATGAAATTATCAGCCTGGATATGCAGATGCTTCTGGCAGTCACAGTTCATAGCAACACCCGGACCTGCCGTTTCGCTGAGTCCGTATATATCATATGCTTTGATACCGAGCTTTTCTTCTATCTCGTGACGCATACTTTCCGTCCAGGGCTCTGCACCGAACACGCCGATTCTGAGCTTTAAATCGTCTTTAGTTAACCCGGCATCTTTAAGAGCATCAGCTATGTAAAGAGCATAGGACGGGGTACAGCACAGTACCGTAGCACCGAAGTCCTTGAGCAAAGTTATCTGTCTTGCTGTATTTCCGGAGGAAGCGGGGATTACGGTAGCGCCTATTTTTTCAGCACCGTTATGAATTCCCAGCCCGCCTGTAAACAAACCGTATCCGTATGATACGTGTACGATATCTTCGCTTGTTACGCCCGCGCTTGTCAGACATCTTGCAACGCTGTCAGACCACATTTCAAGGTCGTTGTCTGTATAGCCGACAACAGTTTGTTTGCCTGTAGTGCCGCTGGAAGCGTGTATTCTTGTAACCTGCGAAAGCGGAAGGGCAAATGTTCCGAAAGGATAGTTATCACGAAGGTCGGTTTTATATGTGAAGGGGAGAAGATGTAAATCGTCAACTGACTTTATATCTTCCGGTTTCACTCCGGCATCATCCATCTTTTTTCTGTAATAAGGCGTGTTTTCATACATACGCTTTACAGTACTTACAAGACGCTCGCTTTGAATTTTTTTCAGCTCGTCCTTGTCCATGCACTCAACTTTTTCATTCCAGTACATTAATAAATCTCTCCATTCTTTAGTAACTTATATGTTTTTTAAAAGTTCTCTGAGTCTTGTATATCCAAAGCTCAGTAATATATCATAAAATATAATAAACACATTTGCACAAATCCATAAAACGGGTATGGGAAGCGTTGTCAGTACGCCACCGATAATTTTTACGATAATTCCGCAGCATAATGCAAAGGAAAGGTTAAAAAATATCAGTTTTATTACCCATTCGATGGCGCGGATTTTGCATTTTTCGGCAAAAGCTTTTATAATGGGATAAAGCCCGAACAGCAAAACATACGCCGTAGCCATATTTTTATCCGGCAATAATATTGCCGCAAGAAGTGCAGAGACTGCGTATATCATTATACCGCTTTTAATACCGGCTTTGTCAATGACCGTCATAACGGTCAGGGAAGTTATAAAATAAATTGCCAGCGTGCCTGTTTTTACTGCCGCACCCAGATAAAGCAGTACAATTATTATTGCTGCACATATAGCCGCAAATGTAAGTTTTTTTGTTTCTGTTTTCATAATAAAGCCTCAATTATCCAGGGTTTCGTGAGATTTCCGGACAGTTTCAAAAATAAGCTCCCTGCCAAAAACCTCGCAGGGGGTTTTTGAAATATATATCAGATATTCTATATTTCCTTCAGGTCCTTTTATAGGGGAAAATGACAGTTTTTCGGGATAAAGCCCGTTTTCTGTACAGAATCCGTAAATCTTTTCTATAACCTGAATATGTACGTCTTTATCGCGTACAACACCTTTTTTTCCTACGTTTTCACGTCCGGCTTCAAATTGCGGCTTAATAAGACACATTATATGCCCGTCGTCCTCTATAAATGCAGAAATAACCGGCAAAATAAGTGTGAGCGAGATAAAAGATACGTCCACAGAAGCAAAACCTGCTTTTTCAGGGACTTCTTTTTCGGTAATATATCTTACGTTGGTACGTTCAAGATTAACTACACGCTCGTCGCAACGAAGCTTCCAGGCAAGTTGCCCGTATCCAACGTCTATGGAATATACCTTCTTTGCACCGTTTTGAAGCATACAGTCAGTAAAACCACCGGTAGAGGCACCTATATCCATACATATTTTATCCTGCAAATCTATATTAAATTCCGTCATGGCTTTTTCAAGCTTAAGTCCGCCACGACTCACATAAGCAAGCTTTTTTCCTCTTACTTCAACCGTATCGTCTTCTTTTATGGTTGCGCCTGCTTTATCAATCTTTTCGTTATTGACAAACACTATACCGGACATAATATAAGCTTTTGCCTTTTCCCGTGACGGAGCAAGTCCGTTTTCGGTCATATATACATCCAATCTTATTTTAGGCATAAATAATTCTCCTTGATTTGTTCGGCTATCTTTTCCCCCGTCAGCCCGTATAATTCAAACAGCTCGCAGACCTTGCCCTGGCATATCGGTTCGTTTTTTAATCCGAAACTTATCACCTTTGCCTCCATGGCAAGCTCACGTACCGCTGAGCCGAGTCCGTTTTCTGTGATATTATCTTCTATTGTAAATATAAGTTTTTTTGCATTTTTCAAAATAAGTTCTTTATCCAGCGGTTTTACAAACCTTGCATCAATTACAGCTGCAGATATACCGTCTTTTTTCAGAATTTCTGCTGTTTCTAAGGCTACCTTAGCCATTCTGCCGGCAGATACAATAAGAACATCATCGCCATCTGCGATAAGCTCGCCTTTTCCGTATTCATAAGGTAAGCTGTGTTTTATATCTGACGACTCGCTGCCTCGCGGATACCTTATTGCAACGGGCGAATTTATTTTATTTATCGCAAAATCCATTGCCTGCTGAAGCTCGCTGAAACAGGAAGGAGCAATTACTGTCATACCCGGCATTTGAGAAAGATATGACAAATCATATATTCCCTGATGTGTTTCGCCATCTTCGCCTACTACACCTGCTCTGTCAACACAAAACACAACGTGAAGTTTCTGCAATGCTACATCGTGAAGTATCTGGTCGTAGGCTCTCTGAAGGAAACTCGAATAAACCGCAAACACCGGAACATATCCTGCAACAGACATCCCTGCCGCCATTGTAACCGCATGCTGTTCTGCAATACCTACATCAAAAAATCTGTCCGGATATTTTTCGGCAAATTCCGAAAGTCCCGTCCCTGACGGCATTGCGGCAGTAATTGCAACAACCTTTTTATTTTCCTTTGCAATATGGCACAGCGTTTCTCCGAACACTGCTGAATAATCTTTCGGTTTATGCGGGAATTCCCCGGTTTCTATTTCAAATTCGCCTACGCCGTGGAAGCTTTGAGGTTTGTTTTCTGCCGGCGTATAGCCTTTGCCCTTTTTAGTAACCACATGTACAATAACATTGTCGTCTATATTGCGTACTCTTTTCAGCAGTTTCACAAGTTCTTTTATATTGTGACCGTCATACGGACCTAAATACCTGAACCCTAGCGCTTCGAATATATTTGTTGAAATAACCGCATACTTTACAGTATTTTTTACTTTTTTAACTACGTTTCTGACAGCCGGAAGCTTCATCAGAATACGGTCGCCTTTGTTTCTCAGTCTGTTATACAGCTTTGCACTTCGCATATTGTTAAGATGCATTGCCATTGCACCTACGTTTTCGGATATTGACATTTCGTTGTCATTTAAAATCACTATCATACGGTTGTTTTTTTCGCCGGCATCACTTATGGCTTCAAAAGCCATACCGCCGGTAAGAGCTCCGTCACCTATAACAGCAACAACGCTGTAATCCTCTCCGGCGAGGTCCCTGGCGTGAGCCATACCAAGTGCAGCCGAAATGGAGGTTGAGCTGTGACCGGTATTAAAACAATCGTATATGCTTTCAGAAGTTTTTGGAAACCCGGACATTCCGCCGAATTTCCGCAGATTTTCAAATCCGTCTTTTCTGCCGGTAATAAGCTTGTGGACATAGCTCTGGTGACCCACATCCCAGATAAGTTTATCCTGTGGCAGGTCAAAAACATAGTGCAGCGCAATCGTAAGCTCCACAACACCAAGACTGGAAGCGAGATGTCCGCCTGTTCTGGAGACACTGTCAATCAGAAAACTGCGTACTTCTGCGGCATATTTATTTAAACTGTCCAAATCGAGCTTTTTAAGCTCGTCGGGTGAATTAATCTGATCAATTAATGACATAAAACGGCCTTCTTTAATAATAACATATTTTTATCTGTTTGTAAAGATTAAATTTTGATAAGCGCATACGCCTCGCGCTTTGGAATACCTTTATTTTTTGCGGCACATTTAAGCGCTTCCTTGCTGTCCATTCCTTCATCTATATAGGTTTTGTATAATTCTTCAAGAGATATATCAGCAAAATCATCACTTTTAGTATGTCCGGATCCTTCAATAACAATAACAAACTCACCTTTAGGCGGTTGAGTTTCAAATCTCGCCAGAGCCTGACTGATACTGCATCTTATCTTTTCCTCATAAGCTTTTGTAAGCTCGCGACACAAAGCGATATTCCTGTCACCGAATATTTTCAGCATATCCTTCAGCGTGTTGATTATTTTATGCGGTGCTTCATAGAATATAAGGGTTTCTGTATAATTTTTAACACTTTCCAGATGTTCCCGCCTTGCGGTTTTGTTCATTGACAAAAAACCCTGGAACGAAAACCTTCCGGTTGAAATTCCGGACGAAATAAGTGCTGTAATTGCGGCATTTGCGCCGGGTAGAGGAATAACCTCTATATTTTCTTCAATACACTGTTTAACCAGCTCTTCGCCGGGATCAGATATTGCCGGTGTTCCCGCATCGGTTATCAGCGCTACATTTTCTCCGGCTCTTATATGCTTGAGTATTTCTTCGCCGCGTTCGCGCTTGTTGTGTTCAAAATAGCTTATCATCGGTTTCTTTATTTCAAAATGATTAAGCAGTTTAAGGCTGTGACGGGTATCCTCAGCGGCTATAAGGTCTACTTCGCCGAGTATCCGCAGAGTGCGAAGTGTTATATCTTCTAAATTCCCGATAGGTGTCGGGCACAGATACAGTATTCCGTTCATATGCTTTCTCCTTCTCCGTTTACAGGCGGAAGTACGGTAACCTGACTGCCTCCGCCGTGAATAAAGCTTATCAGCAGCAGTGCGGCGTTTTTCTTATTGTTGTCGTGGATAAACTGCAACATCTTCGGTTCCATTTTAAAACACCTTGCGGTGTATATTATATCAGCAAGCCTGTCCGCTCTGTGTATCATATACAGTCTGCCGCCGAATTTGAGTATTTTTGACGCGCTTTCAAATATATCCTTTACAGTGCAGCAGACCTCGTGTCTTGCTATAATTTTGGTTTCGCTGTAGTTTACCTCACCGCCACCCCAGGGAGTATAAGGCGGATTGCAGGTAATGACATCTACAGGCTTTTCTATATGCTTTGAGGCATTCTTTAAATCATCGCAAATAACATTTACATCGAGCCGGTTCAGCTCCATATTTTCACGGCACAGCTCGGCTACGGATTTTTGAATCTCAATAGCGGTAATTTCGCCCGGCTGATAATAATCGGAAAGAAGAATCGGTATTATACCGTTTCCGCTGCACAGGTCAATTACACGCTCGCCGTTTTTTATTTTTGCAAATTTCGCAAGCAAAACAGCATCTGTACCAAAACAGAAGCCGTCCGTATCCTGAATGATTTTAAGCTTGTCCGTCAACTCATCAATTCTTCTCATTATTCAGCCCATCCGCTTAAATATTTTTCCTGTTCGGGAGTAAGACTGTCTATTTCAATACCCAGAGCCTTAAGCTTTACTCCGGCAACATAGTTATCTATTTCTTCCGGGACATCATAAACTCTGTTTTCAAGATTTTTATAGTTTTCAAGCATATACTTTGCTGAAAGAGCCTGTATTCCGAAACTCATATCCATTATTTCGGCGGGATGACCATCTCCTGCCGCAAGATTTACAAGCCTTCCTTCAGCCAGAAGATTAAGCTGTCTGCCATCAGCGGTTATATATGCTGTTATGTTTTCTCTTACTTCTTTTACTTCGACAGCGATTTCGCTTAAATCGGGCACATATACCTCTACATCGAAATGTCCTGCGTTAGCTAAGATTACGCCGTCTTTCATATTTTCAAAATGTTTTTTCGTAATTACCTTTTCGCAACCTGTTACAGTAAGGAATATATCACCTTTTCCTGCAGCCTCGTCCATGGTCATTACACGGAACCCGTCCATAACAGCCTCAAGAGCTTTTATGGGATTGATTTCGCAGACGATGACATTTGCTCCGAGACCCTTGGCTCTCATTGCCGCACCCTTGCCGCACCAGCCGTAGCCTGCAATAACAACGGTTTTGCCGCTTGCTATAAGATTTGTGGTACGGTTAATGCCGTTCCATACGGACTGACCTGTTCCGTAGCGGTTATCAAATAAATATTTGCAATAAGCATCGTTTACGGAAAACATCGGGAACATAAGGGCGTTATCCTTTGCCATAGCGCGAAGGCGTACAACACCTGTTGTAGTTTCCTCACATCCGCCCATAATTTTACCGATTAACTCACGGTGATGAGTATGAATACGACTTACCACATCGCCACCATCATCAATGATGATTACCGGCTCTGTTTCAAGAGCCATATCTATATAAGAAAAATATTCTTCAGTTGTTGCTCCGTGTTTTGTGAATACACAGATACCGTCCTGAGCAGCAAGGGCGGCGGCCACATCGTCCTGTGTAGATAAAGGATTACAGCCCACAGCCACTACGGTTGCACCACCGTCACGCAAAAGCTCGATAAGTCTTGCTGTTTTTGCTTCTATATGAACACACACAAGCATATGAATACCGGCAAAAGGCTTGTTTTTAATAAAATCCTTTTCGATTTCTGCAAGTATGGGCATATTACCTCGTACCCAATCTATTTTTACCTGTCCACTGTCTTTAAGATTTATATCCCTGATTACACTTTTCATATTCCATTCTCCTTCTGACATCTGAATCAATCTGTGCTTTAAGCTCATCTATAGAATTAAATTTTTTTTCAAACCGAATTACATCAAGAAATTTCACGGTAATTGTTTTGCCGTACAAATCTCCGTCAAATCCACGTATATTGGTTTCTACAACCTTTGTTTTTCCGCCGAAAGTCGGTGCATACCCCACATTTGTGACCGAAGGATATGATTTCCCGTAAACAACTGTAGTGGTGGAATACACTCCGCAGGGAGGTAATACCCTGTTATCGGGAGGCAACATATTAGCAGTAGGGAACCCCATTTTTCTGCCGTCCTGTCTGCCGAGGATAACCTCGCCGCTAAGCTCATAGCTTTCCGACATAAGACGGTCGGCTTTTTTTATATCACCGTTTTCGATAAGCCCTCTGATAACAGTACTGCTTATAACAGTTCCGTCAATTTTAACCGAAGGCATACAGATTACTTTAATTCCGTATTTTTCACATTCCTGCGACAGAACTTCCGGATTTCCG
>JAZOTK010000028.1:0-3125 GCA_045657605.1 Clostridia bacterium | reverse complement strand
CAAGCTTTGTTTCAAAGGGTGCATATATTGTATCAAACATAGCTCCTACAGAGTCAATTACATCCTCGCTTATCGGCATTGCATCCTCATCAGGATACATTCCGACAGGCGTACATTGCAGAAGTATATCGTATGTACCCTGTACATCTGCAATATCGCAGATTTCAACTCTGCTCTCCGGCATTTCACGCACAGCGTCATCTTTAAGCTTTTGCGCCGCTTTTTCGTTTCTTGCGGCAATCATAACAGAGCAGTTTCGCTCAAGTGCCTCAAACAAAGCAACTCTTGCAACTCCGCCTGAGCCTGTTATAATAACTTTTTTCCCGTCAAGCACTATCCCTTCACGTGCAAGCGCGCCTATCATACCGATACCATCGCTGCTGTACCCGCAAAGCTTACCGTCCTCAATTTTTACCGTATTTACACTTCCGCACCATTTCGCCCTACGGCTTATATCATCAAGGTATGGCAGGATTTTCTCTTTAAGAGGTATCGTGCAATTAAATCCTTTATAGTATTTTTTTAAAAATGGCAAGATAAACCCGAGTTCCTCAGGAGAAACATCATATGCGGTATAAACCCCGTTATACCCCGTTATTTCAAAAAATGTATTCTGCAGTAGCGGCGACAAGCTATGGCCCACAGGATGTCCCAGCACCGCATATTTTTCTGCATTTGCATCAAACATAATTTATCACCTTATTATCCGATAAAACATTCAAAAATAAATCTTTATTATATATATATTATATATTATACAATAGCAAAAATAAAAAATCAATAGTTTTTTTCAGAAATTTATTGAAATTTGTTTAAAAAAATGTTACAATATAGATATACTATTTTTTCGGAGGTTAACTTATGTTTAAGCTTATGCATAAAAACGGTCGTGCTCGTCGCGGCGAATTTACAACTGTACACGGAACTGTTCAGACTCCCGTGTTTATGAATGTGGGAACTTCCGCTACTGTTAAGGGCGGTATTTCTTCTATGGATTTAAAGGACGTAAAATGCCAGGTGGAGCTTTCAAATACTTATCATCTGCACGTACGTCCCGGTGATAAAGTTATTTACAATCAGGGCGGTCTGCATAAATTTATGAACTGGGACAGACCCATTCTTACCGACAGCGGAGGATTTCAGGTTTTCTCCCTTTCTCCCCTTCGTAAAATAAAAGAAGAAGGTGTTTACTTTTCTTCTCACGTGGACGGCAAGAAAATTTTTATGGGTCCCGAAGAAAGTATGCAGATTCAGTCTAATCTTGCTTCCACTATCGCTATGGCGTTTGATGAGTGTATTGAAAACCCTGCACCCTACGAATATGTCAAGGATTCCATTGAACGTACCACACGCTGGCTTGAGCGTTGTAAGGCTGAGATGAACAGGCTTAATTCACTTGATTCCACAATAAACAAAAATCAGCTTTTGTTTGGTATAAATCAGGGTGGAACTTATCCCGAACTTCGTATAAAACATATGCAGGAAATCGCAAAACTTGATTTACCCGGTTATGCTATCGGCGGTCTTGCCGTTGGTGAAACTGCTGAGGAAATGTACGAGGTTATTGACGCTGTAGAGCCTTTTATGCCGGATGACCGTCCCCGTTATCTTATGGGCGTGGGAACTCCGCTCAATATTGTTGAGGCTGTTGCACGAGGCGTTGATTTCTTTGACTGCGTAATGCCAAGCCGTAATGCAAGACACGGTTCTATTTTCACCTGGAAGGGTTATATGCATATTCTCAACCAGAAATATATGGAGGATTCTACTCCTATTGACCCCGACTGTGGCTGCCCTGCCTGCCGTAATTATTCAAGGGCTTATATCAGACATCTTCTTAAAGCAGGCGAAATGCTGGGTATGCGACTTTGTGTGCTTCATAATCTGTATTTCTACAATTCACTTATGGAAGAAATAAGAACCGCTATCGAAGAAGACAGATTTGATAAATTCCGCGAATTCGCAAATAATACACTACTTAAAAAGCTTTGATAAAGGATTGATTTTATGATCAATATAATCTACGGTCTTTCCGGAAGCGGAAAGACCCGGGAATGTATAAATATTATGCAAAAGCTCGGAAAAGCGGTTTACGTTGTTCCCGAGCCGCTTTCCTATACCGCAGAATGTACTATTGCCGACCATTTCGGCGGAGTAAGTCCTACGGGTATTGACGTAACTACCTTTAAACGTATGTTTTTCAATACCGTAAGCGAAACCGGTATCGGTTGTCATACAAGACTTTCTGACGGCGGTAAAGCCATAATACTGAGCTATCTCTGCAAAAAATACCGCAAAGATTTTAAGGTTTTGGGGAAATCCGCTTCATACAGCGGATTTGCACAGGTTGCGGCACAGCTCATAAGCGAATTTAAAAACTACGGTGTAACCCCGACATTACTTGAATCGGGAGCAGAAAAATGCGACGATAAACTTCGTATGAAACTGGAGGATATTTGCCTTATTTACAGAGAATACGAAAAAATCCTTGCCGGTAAATACACCACAGCAGACGATGACCTCGGAATACTCGCCTCACTCATACGTGAAAATCCTGAGCTTTTTATGAATTCAGTATACATATTTGACGGATTTTCAGGGTTTATTCCTGCTGAAATAAATATCATTTCAGCTCTTGCCGACTGTTGCCCGAAGATATATATTACACTTGACTGCGACAGACTTAAATCACGACCCGAAAATACCATTTTTACCGAACAACGAAAAAATATCGACAGGCTAAAAACGATATCACCGGTAAACTTTATACGTATGCCCGAAACATACAAGCTTCCCGAATTTGCGTATTTATGCAATCATCTGGCGTTTGACGATTTACCTATTACCGATGGTGACGGTCTTGTCCGTATTTCAGCGTTCAATAATATTTACGATGAAGTAACTTTTATTGCCGAAGAAATTCTGCGGCTTGTAAAGGAAAAGAATCTGCGGTTCCGCGACATAAGCATTATCGCCCGTGACAGCGATAAATATGCCCCTGTTATAACCTCTGTTTTTTCCGATTATGCAATACCCGTATTTATTTCGGACAAGCTCAATGCAACGGCTCAGCCTGCGGTGTATACCGTACTTGATGCAATGGAAGCCGTACTTAAAAATTACAC
>JAZOTK010000027.1:0-4838 GCA_045657605.1 Clostridia bacterium | reverse complement strand
GCCCGTCGCAATAGTCCTCGCGTAATAGCTTTGCAATGCCGTCCACCATTCCTATAGCACCTTCGTGGCAAGCTTTCGCACAAGCTCCGCAACCATTGCATTTAGTTTCATCAATTTTTATTATTTTTCGTATCATATTTATTCCTCCATTCCGCCGCATTGCGGCATAAGTTATAACGTGGAAAAGAAGTGGTGGCTATTGCTGTTTTGAAGCGAGCGGTGCCGTACAAAGGTACTGCCCCGAGCAAAAAACAGTGATATGTGCCACTTATTTTTCGCGTTATTCCTCCGTTAAAGTTTTTATTGACTTTATAATCTAATTATAGTATAATATTAATATAAAATATGTTGAATTTTCAACAAAAGGAGCGGAAATATGAAAAAATATATGGAAATATTAAAAAAGTGCCCGCTTTTTGACGGAATAGATGAGGAAAATCTGATAGCGCTGCTTAAATGTCTCGGAGCGTTCACAAAAAAATATTCAAAGGGAGAGACGGTTTTTGCGGAAGGAGAGCCGGCGAGATACGTCGGAATAGTGCTGACGGGAGAGGTGCAGATTGAAAGAAATGATTTTTACGGGAACCGCAATATAATCACAAAAGTCCCGGAATCACGGCTGTTTGGAGAGGCTTTTGCTTGCGCGGGAGCGGGGAAGAAAACTGTATATGTTACGGCAACTAAAGATTCGGAAATTATGCTGACAGACTGTAACAGAATTATTCATAGCTGCAGTAATGCCTGCGAGTTTCATAACAGAATAATTTTCAATCTTATGAAAATTCTTTCGGTAAAAAATATTGAACTGAGTGAGAAGGTTGAGATAATCTCTGCAAGGACGACAAGAGAAAAGCTTATGACATATCTGCTTATGACGGCAAAGAAAAAGGACAGTAATATTTTTGCGGTTCCTTATGACAGACAGGGGCTGGCAGATTTTCTCGGCGTGGACAGAAGCGGGCTTTCGGTTGAAATAAGCAAACTGAAAGAGGAAGGAAAACTTAAGTGTAAGAAAAATGAATTTGCTTTACTGTAGTGAAAGGTGAGATATAAAAATGAGGAATTTGACAGTTACTGATGTGAGAGAGCACCCCGGAGACAGCGCTTTTCTGATTGATGACGGAAAGACCGCGATTCTTTATGATTCGGGATTTGGATTTACCGGTTTTGCGGTCGCTGAAAGAATAAAAAATGTGCTTGGGGAAAGAAAACTTGATTTTATATTTCTGACACATTCGCACTATGACCACGCGCTCGGTTCGGCGTATGTGCTGGAATATTGGCCGGAAGCGAAGGTAGTGGCGGGAGCGTATGCCGCGGAAATTTTTAAAAAACCGACAGCAAAAAAAGTTATGCGGGAGCTTGACCGTAAATTTGCCCTAAAATGCGGAGTTTGTGATTATGAAGATCTGGCTGATAACCTCAGGGTGGATATTCCGCTGGAGGACGGTGATACAATCCGTGCGGGGGAAATGAAATTTACTGCAGTAAGTTTGCCGGGACATACAAGATGTTCGGTGGGCTTTTATCTGGAAGAAAACGGACTTTTGCTCGGGAATGAAACGATAGGCGTATATGACGGTGAAGGAGGAGCTGTGCCATCATATCTTGTGGGATATGAGATGACGCTGGATTCGATAAAAAAGGTAAAAGAATTGAAAATAAAAAATATTCTTACGCCGCATTTCGGATTGCTTGATGAGAAACAGACCGAAAAATATCTTAACTCTGCGGAGAAAAATGCAATCGAAACGGCGGAGAGTATTGCAGGAATACTTAAAGGCGGCGGAACAACAGATGAAGCAATAGACTTTTTTAAACAGAAATATTATCACGGATATATAAAGATGATTTATCCGACAGATGCAATGGAACTGAATACAGGGATTATGGTGAAGCTTATTGAAAAAGAGTTGCTACGGTAAATGATGTAAAATATCATATATAAAATTTGTGAAATTCGTAGAATATATGTATATAAAACTATATTATGTATTGACATATTCACCTATTCAATATATAATAGTATTGTAAGGTTTTGCAAAGAAACCTGTCGGCATAAGAACTTAGGAAAGGTATGGAAAAGTATGCGAGTATGTGAGAAATGTCAGATAAAAATAGAGGATAATGAAAAATACTGCCCTATTTGCGGAAAAGAAATAGCAGGTATGGCAGAAATGATGGAGGAAACGGCGGAAATAAATCATCCGCTACATGAAACGGAAAGCCTGGATTTTTCCGGCTGGCTAAAAAATCTTCTCCAGCAAAAAGGCTTTACTGCGGCAGTAATTTTTTCTGTAATGGCTGTCTTGCTTAATATAGTATCGCTGTTTGTTTTGAATTTTACAGTAGGTGAACTGCTGATATCAGCCGGAAGTATAGCCGCAAGCGCGGTATATGCAGCGGCAATGTGTATGCTTTATGCGGACAGAAACAACAGAGAGAATAATATAAAAACAGTAAAAGCGATGCAGATACTTAAAGTGCTGGCACTGCTGCAGATAATATCGGTTGCGATTGTGGTTCTGATATTTATCGCGGCGGGAACAGCAATTTTCTTGGGCAGCATGAGTGAAACGCTGCAGGCGTTGTTGCCGTTTGAATTATATTTTGTAGAAACCGAGATGTTGCCGACTGTGGGAATATCGCTTGTATTGGGAAGCCTTCTTGCGGCTGCTGTAACAGCACCGTTTATGATTTCGTCATTTAATCTGACGCGCAGCATAATAAAAGGCGTAAAAGGCGGAAATGCATTAAAAATAAAAGGTGCGTCGGTTTACAGAGTATACAATGTCATAATGTTTGTGAGCAGTATGCTTATGGCGATTTCGACACTGGCTCTGCCTGAAACGGAAACGGCGGTTATCGTAGTTTCTTTCTTATCTACTGTATCGGCGGCGTTCCCGGGATTTCTCACATCAGGAATTGCCTCAAGACTTGACAATATAATGAAGATGGAAATGTGGAAGAACAGATGATTTACATATAAATGCATAATTATAAGGAGGTAAAAATGGTTAATAAAATTATTACAATCAGCAGACAGTTTGGAAGTGGAGGCGGACAGATAGGAAAGCTTATCTCAGAAAATCTGGGACTTCCGTTATATGATAAAAAGGTTCTTGATATTGCCGCAAAGGACAGCGGATTCAGCGAGGAAATACTTGAATATTCGGAAGAAATGCCCATTACCAGCTTGCTTTATTCTATAGCTACAGGAGCAGGAATAACAGGGGCGACAATGGGTCTGCAGGGACTGCCTCTTGGAGACAAGCTGTTTCTTGCACAGTTTGACGCCATAAAGAAGATAGCAAAGGAAGGACCCTGCGTACTTGTGGGCAGATGCTCGGATTATGTACTCAGGGATGAGCCTGACTGTATAAATATATTTATACATGCTGATATGGACTGCCGTATTGAGCGAATAATGCGGGAACATTCTATGACAGCCGAAGAAGCAAAACAGAAAATAACAAAGATAGATAAAAGACGTGCAGGATATTATCATCATTATACTTCCGAAAAATGGGGAGTTGCGGAAAGATATGATCTGACCGTAAACAGCAGTACGCTCGGTATAGAAAAGACTGCACAGATGATATGTGATTTTGTGCGTTTGTCAGTATAGTTTTTGGAGATAATTGAGTGAAACAGGAATTTTTAGATAATATGAAAAAGCTTCCCGGCCTGGATTTTGATGCGTTTATGGAAGCCCTTTCGGGTGAGGTGCAGAAAGCCTTAAGGATAAACACATTAAAAACAGACGGGTGCGATGTAGAGTTTAAAGAAGAAAAGGTTCCGTGGGCAAGGCATGGGTATTACCACAGTACGGAAAAAATAGGCAGAACCTGGCAGAACAGACTGGGTCTTGTTTATTCGCAGGACGCCTCTGCTATGGCACCTGTAGAAATATTAGACCCAAAACCCGGAGAGAGAGTTTTGGATCTTTGTGCCGCACCCGGCGGGAAATCTACACAGATTGCCCAGCTTATGCAGGGACAGGGTGTACTTGTATCAAACGAGATTGTATCCCAACGAAGTCGTATTCTGTATGAAAATATAGAGCGGCTTGGGGTAGCAAATACTGTGGTATTAAACGAAAGTCCGGACAAACTTGAAGACAGGTTTGAAGGATATTTTGACAAAATTCTTGTAGATGCACCGTGCTCGGGCGAAGGTATGTTCCGCAAAGATGATACGGCGGCAGACATGTGGACGGGGGAGACGAATGAAAGCTGCGCGATCCGTCAGAGACTTATTTTAAATTCGGCTGTAAAAATGCTGAAACCCGGGGGAATACTGGTATATTCTACCTGCACGTTTTCGCCTGTGGAGAATGAATATCTTATAAAAGAATTTCTGGAAAATCATAGCGAAATGGAAGCCAAGAAGATAGAAACGGATATTCTGTGTGACGGAATACCGCCGCTGACGGAGGCAAAACGTCTTTATCCTCATATTCATCGGGGAGAAGGGCATTTTGTTGCAAAACTGAGAAAAACAGATGGAGCGGAAGGGAAAATTTCGTTTATGCAATGCGAAAAGAAAATTCCGCTATATGATGAGTTTTGTAAAGAAACTTTAAATGACGGAGAATTTTATAAATATACAAGCGGCGACAAGGTGTTTCTGCACAGGGAAAGGCTACCGGAGCTGAAAGGACTCCGCTGGATTACGGCGGGCATTTATGCCGGAGATGTTCTTAAAGGCAGATTTCAACCTGCGCATCATCTTGCGACAGCGATGGATATGAATAATTTTAAATCAAAATTTGAGCTTGATGATGCCGGATTTGAAAAATATATCAGAGGAGAAACGCTAAGCGGAGATATAAACGG
>JAZOTK010000026.1:0-7358 GCA_045657605.1 Clostridia bacterium | reverse complement strand
GACCTGTTTTTTATTGTAGTCGGAGACAGCATAAATTATATTGATAAATGGTATATGCCTGAAAGAATATTTAAGGTATGCAGTATAATTGTGGGAGCAAGAGAAAAAATTGATACCGATCTTATTGAAAAACTGCGTGCTGATTTTAATGCAAAAATTTATTTTGCGGATAACGAAATTATTGATATATCTTCCACAAAAATCCGGGAGAATATAAAAAAAGGTATTCCTGTCACGGGAATGATTGACCCGGAAGTGGAAGAATATATAAGAGAAAACAAATTGTATGAGGGAAAATAAATGGATATTGAAGCTTTAAAAGCGCATATAAAACCTTTGATGAAACCCGAAAGATATGAACATAGCATAGGGGTAATGGAGCTTAGTAAAAAGCTTGCGGGAATTTACGGCGTAGATACACATAAAGCCTGTGTTGCGGCAATTTTACATGATTGCGCAAAAGAATTTGATGATGAAACAATGCATAAATATCTTGCAAGAGTTGAAATTGATGATATTGTGAAAAAATCACGCAAGCTCTGGCACGGTCCTGTGGGAGCGGTTTATGCAAGAGATATGTTCGGGATTGATGATGAAATTTTTGACGCGATTTTCTATCATACCGTCGGTAAAGAAGATATGTCACTTCTTACACAAATTATTTTTTTGGCAGATGTTGTAGAAATCAATCGTGACAGCGAATTTTCCTGGGCAAAGGATATACGTACTCTTGCAGAGAAGGATTTGGATGCGGCGACGATTAAGGTAATTGAAAAAACACTGGTCTCTTTAGTTGAACGGGGATATACGGTTCATACAGCTGCTGTTTTGTTCAGAAATAAAATTCTGTTTGGAAAATGATCAGATTAGAATAAGAAACGGAGATAAAAATGGACGATAGAATAATAAATGAAAATACAGACGGTGGCGAAACCAGAAGGATGCCACCAATTAAGAAATCGGAGTTTGAAGATACACTGCGTATACCGATAGATTTGGGTGATGAACCTGAGAAGGCAGAGTCTGAAGAAAATACTACGGAACCTGTCGGCAGCGTTTACGAGGAAACTCCGGATAAAGACGAATACAAAGATGCAGACGCGCCGAGAAAATGGGTGCCGCTTTTTGCGAGCAGTGTTATTGCAGCTGTGATGTGTATATCTATTCTTGCCACACATATAGTTCCGATTCTTTATGAAAGAGGCTGGGCTAAAGGGATGGTAGATATTATTTCGCCTATGGTAAATGTTGCAGCACCACCCAGAGAGACGAATATTCTTCTTGTGGGAACAGACAGGGGCGGCTACAGAACCGATACCATGATGGTTGCAACATACGACCATAATGATAATGCAGTCCACATAATGCAACTGCCGAGAGACACCTATGTTTCGGGTAACGGCAGACGTGATAAAAAGCTTAACTCCGCATATTTCAGTGGGGTAGAACAACTGGAGCACGAGCTCGAACTGGCTTACGGAATCAAGGTGCAAAGATACCTTGCTGTTGAACTTGACGGGTTTATAGAAATAGTTGATAAACTCGGAGGAGTTGAGGTGAATGTTCCCATTGATATGGATTATGATGACCCTACAGCCGGACAGAATCTGCATATTCACCTGAAAAAAGGAGTCCAGAAGCTTGACGGGGAAAAAGCAGAAGGATTTGTACGTTTCCGTAAAAACAACGATGGATCCGGTTATCCTTTGGGAGATATCGACCGTATGGCGGCACAGAAGGATTTTATAATGGCAGTTATTAAAAAAATTGTCAGTATGGACGGTATTTCAAAAATCCCTGAGCTTATAGATATTGTAAAAGAGAATATAGACACCAATATAAGTATGGACGAGGCGTACAGTTATATATATAAAGTGCTTTCACTTGACAGTGAAAACATTAATTTTTATAACGCCGCAGGCAAAATGGCTTATTCGGGCGGTTGGTATTTCTTTGTTGACGAGGACGAAAACGATATAATGGTAGATGAATATTTCTACGGTGATAAATATACATCGAAGGTATATGCATCAAAACCGGCGGTTCGGATTCCGACAACAGAAACAACATCGAGCGATATTGATGACGATGAAAGGTATACATATTATACCTCGCCGTCGCCAGATCCTAATGAAAGCCCCGATCCGGACGAAAGCCCCGACCCGGATGAAACACCCGATCCGGATGCTACGCCTGATTCTTCGGCATCGCCCAATCCCTCGGCAACGCCGAAATCGAGTGCAAGACCGGATGAAACACCGGAGCCGGGAGAAGATTCAGATGATGAAACTGCTAAACCGTCAAAGACCCCGAAACCAACGTATGAGGCTGAAGATGAACGGTCGCCGGCGGCAGAAGAAACTGAAAATATATCGGAAGAAACAGAGGAGGAATAAAATGACAAGCAAAGAAACAGCGCTTAAGGCTGCGGAAATTTTAAACAGCAAAAAAGCGGAAAATATACAAATACTTGAGGTTAAAGGACTTACATCAATCGGTGATTATTTTGTAATTGCAAACGGTACGTCATCAACTCATATAAAAGCACTCAGCGACGAGGTTGAGGAAAAGCTTAAAGAAGCAGGCGTAAGAGTACATCATAGCGAAGGCTATACAAGCGCTAACTGGATTCTTATGGATTATGGCGAGGTTCTTGTACACGTTTTTGATAAAGAAGCCGCAAGTTTCTACGACCTTGAACGTCTCTGGACAGACGCACCGAAACTTGACCTGAGTCATTTAGATTAAAAAAGGAGATGTAAAAAATGAGTTACAGTTTTAAAGAGATTGAAGCAAAATGGCAAAAGAAATGGGATGCCGATAATACTTTCAAGGCGGGAACAGACAGAAGCAAGCCTAAATGTTATCTTCTGGTTGAATTTCCATATCCGTCCGGACAGGGACTTCACGTAGGACATCCGAGAAGCTATACAGCACTTGATATTATAGCAAGAAAAAAGAGAATGGATGGCTACAATGTACTTTACCCCATGGGCTGGGATGCTTTTGGTCTTCCTACGGAAAACTTTGCCATAAAAAATAAAATTCACCCGAAAATAGTTACAAAAAATAATGTTGATAATTTCAAACGTCAGCTGAAAATGCTTGGATTTTCTTTTGACTGGACTAAGGAAATAAACACTACCGACCCTAACTATTATAAATGGACACAGTGGATTTTCCTTAAATTATTTGAAAAAGGCCTGGCATATAAACAGGAAATGCCGATTAACTGGTGTACCGGTTGTAAAGTAGGTCTTGCAAACGAAGAAGTTGTAGGCGGAGTTTGTGAGCGTTGCGGCAGCGAGGTTGTACAGAAAAATAAAAGTCAGTGGATGCTTCGTATAACAGATTATGCACAGAGACTTATTGATGATCTGGATAAGACAGATTATATAGAAAAGGTTAAAACTCAGCAGAAAAACTGGATTGGCCGTTCTGAAGGTGCAGAGGTTGATTTCTCAGTAGCCGGCTGTGACAAAAAAATCCGTGTATACACCACAAGACCCGATACTCTGTTCGGAGCTACATACGTGGTGCTTTCTCCCGAACATAAGCTTGTTGAAGAGCTTAAAGATAAAATCGAGAACTACGACGAAGTTTTAAATTATGTCAGCGAAGCGGCTAAGAAAACTGAGTTTGAACGTACTGAACTTGCTAAAGATAAAACAGGAGTTGAGCTTAAAGGTATAAAAGCAGTTAACCCTGTAAACGATACTGAAATACCCGTATGGATTTCCGATTATGTACTTACCACTTACGGTACGGGAGCAATTATGGCGGTACCGGCACATGATACACGTGACCACGAATTTGCAAAAAAATTCGGACTGCCTATAATCGAAGTTGTAGGCGGCGGCGAAAATGTTCAGGAAGAAGCTTTTACCGATGTTTATACCGGTAATATGGTAAATTCAGGATTCTTGACAGGTATGCCCGTACAGGAAGCAATTCCTGCAATGATAAAATATCTTGAAGAAAAAGGACTTGGAGAGAAGAAGGTTAACTTCAAACTCAGAGACTGGGTATTCTCACGTCAGAGATATTGGGGAGAACCCATACCTCTTGTATGGTGTGACTGCTGCGGTTGGGTACCACTTAAAGAAAGTGACCTGCCGCTTACTCTGCCTGAAGTTGATAATTATGAACCCACAGATGACGGTCAGTCACCGCTTGCAAAAATTGAAGATTGGGTGAACACAACCTGTCCTAAATGCGGAAAACCGGCAAAAAGAGAAACAGATACTATGCCACAGTGGGCAGGCTCATCCTGGTATTTCCTGAGATATATAGACCCTGAAAATAACGATGCCATTGCTGATAAAGAGCTGATGGATTACTGGATGCAGGTTGATTGGTATAACGGAGGTATGGAACATACCACACTTCATCTGCTGTATTCAAGATTCTGGTATAAATTCCTCTTTGATATAGGCGTAGTGCCTACGGAAGAACCTTATATGAAACGTACTTCTCACGGCATGATACTGGGCGAGAACGGTGAAAAAATGTCTAAATCGAGAGGCAATGTAGTAAATCCTGACGATATAGTAAATGAATTCGGTGCAGATACATTCAGAACATACGAAATGTTTATAGGTGCTTTTGACCAGGCAACTCCGTGGTCAATGCAGGGCGTAAAAGGCTGTTACAGATTCCTGGAGAGAGTATGGGGACTTCAGTATATTATGACAGCTGACGAAGGATATTCACCTGAGATGGAATCTGCAATGCATAAGGCAATCAAAAAAGTCGGAGAAGACATCGAACGTATGAAGTTCAATACGGCGATTGCAACGCTTATGGCATTGGTTAACGATTTTAACCGTATCGGAAAAATTACAAGAGGCGAATTTAAGACATTCATACAGCTTCTTAACCCGACAGCACCGCATATGACGGAAGAACTCTGGGCAATGCATGATTTCGGCGGAGAAATAGCATATCAGCCCTGGCCACAGTATGATGAATCAAAAACTGTAGATGACGAAATAGAAATTGTACTTCAGATTAACGGTAGAGTAAAGGATAAAATGATGATACCGGCAGGACTTGACAAAACTGCTATGGAAGAATTTGTAAAAGCTTCCGGTAAAATTGAGGAAGTTGCTGAAGGAAAAGCGGTTCTCAAGGTAATATGCGTTCCCGGAAAACTTGTTAATCTGGTGATAAAATGAACAACTTCACAAATCTGAAAATATCTGTGTTTTCAGCGGTTTGCTCACTTATTACGCTGATTACTGTTGCAGTTTTCACAATTTCATATACAGGAACCGGAAGAGAAGTGCCGGGGGATGTGTATAATGCACCCGTTATAAAGGTATATGTAACCGGCGAAGTAAAGAATCCGGGAGTATATGAATTTACTCCGGGACAAAGAGTGGTTGATGCCATAGATGCTGCCGGCGGGATTACAGATTCGGGTAACAAGGACGCCCTGGATTTAGCGGATTTTCTGTCTGACGGGGAAACAATAAGAGTTCCTGCCGTAGAAAATGCTGCTGTGGTATCTGATATAAAGATGCCGGACACATCCGGAGCGACGCTGATAAAAATCAATATAAATACTGCTTCCGCTGATGAACTGTGCAGACTTGACGGAATTGGTGAAGGACTGGCAGGAAGAATAGTCGAATACAGAGTAAAGCATGGTGATTTTGAAGCTCCCGAGGATATAATGGAAGTGTCCGGTATTTCCGAAAAACGGTTTGAAGCTATATGTGACGATATAACAATATAATATAAACCTCTCCGGTATAAATTGTATCGGAGAGGTTTTTTATACCATAGATTAATCATTGACAATATATATAAAAAGTGATATAATTAAAATATAAAATAAAGGAGATAAAATATGAGTAATATATATACATCAGCGGAGCAGCTTATAGGCAGAACACCGCTTTTAGAACTTACAAATATTGAAAAAGAATATAATCTTGAAACAAAAATACTGGCAAAACTGGAATACTTCAATCCGGCAGGGTCGGTTAAAGACCGTGTTGCAAAGGCTATGATAGAAGATGCGGAAAAATCCGGCAAGCTTAAAGCAGGGTCGGTAATTATTGAACCGACATCAGGTAATACAGGAATAGGGCTTGCATCTGTTGCGGCGGCAAGAGGCTATCGTATAATAATAGTTATGCCTGATACTATGTCGGTGGAACGCCGCATGCTTATGACGGCGTACGGTGCCGAGCTGATTCTGACAAACGGTGCAGAAGGTATGAAAGGTGCTATTGCAAAGGCGGAGGAGCTTGCAGCTGAAATACCGGACAGTTTCATAGCAGGACAGTTTGTAAATCCCGCAAACCCGGCTGTTCACAGAGAAACCACAGGACCTGAGATATACAGCGATACTGACGGGAAGGTTGATATATTTGTAGCCGGCGTAGGTACAGGCGGAACGATAACGGGTATCGGAGAGTATCTTAAATCGCAAAACCCCGATATAAAAATTGTAGCGGTTGAACCGGAGCTGTCGGCTGTGTTATCAGGAAACCCGGCAGGAGCACACCCCCTGCAGGGGATAGGAGCAGGATTTATTCCTGATGTACTGAATACAGATATTTATGATGAAATAATTACAGTATCCGGCGAGGAAGCTTATCAGACAGGAAGGCTTATAGGAAAAAAAGAAGGGATACTGGTTGGAATTTCATCGGGAGCGGCGGCATTTGCAGCTCTGCAGCTTGCAAAAAGACCTGAAAATTCAGGAAAAAACATAGTTGTACTTTTGCCCGATGCAGGAGACAGATATCTTTCAACTCCACTTTTTGAGGAATAAATGAGAAAGAAGTGACATAATATGAAAATTATAGATTTAATAAAGAGAGACAGCCTATCGCTTTCTTTTGAAGTGTTTCCGCCAAAGACAGAAACAAGCTTTGAAAGCGTAAAAGAAGCTACTGAGGAAATTGCAAAACTGCGCCCTTCGTTTATGAGCGTAACATACGGTGCCGGCGGAGGAACAAGCAGATTTACACTTGATATTGCAAAAAATATAAAGCAGCTTCACGGAGTCCCCACTCTGGCGCATCTTACCTGCGTATCATCAACTAAGGAAACCGTTCAAAGTAAGATAAACGAAATTAAAGATGCGGGCATACAGAATGTTATGGCACTACGTGGTGATATTCCTGAAAATCTTATAGATTCGGACCGTAGCACATGGGATTACAGATATGCTATTGATCTGATACGTGAGCTTAAAACGATAAACCCTGATTTTTGCATCGGAGGCGCGTGTTATCCGGAGATACATCCTGAAAGCATAAGTCAGAAGGACGATATAAAAAGACTTAAAGAAAAAGTTGATGCAGGCTGTGATTTTCTTACTACACAGATGTTTTTTGATA
>JAZOTK010000025.1:0-3992 GCA_045657605.1 Clostridia bacterium | reverse complement strand
TCTTTTACCTTTTCAGAAATTTCTTTCATTTCAGCAAAAATCCCGCTTACGTCTTTTCCTTCTTTTTTAAGAACAGGTATCTGCTTTGATACTTCATTCTGCTTTGCTTTTAAGGTTTCTGTATTATATAAAACCTGTCTTCTCTGCTCATCGAGTTCAACAACACGGCTTATATCTCCTACATTTTCACCTCTTACCTTCATTATTTCGGTAATTCTCTCAAAATCGTTTCTTATTACCTTAATATCTAACATTTATCTCAATCCTTTCTAAGTAAATTAACTATTTTTTCAAGACTCTCTTTATCGTAAAATTCTATTTCAATTTTACCTTTATTCTTTTTCTGAATTACTTTAACTTTTGTACCAAGTGCTGTGCTGAGTGAATTCTCAAGCTCATCTTTAGCTATATTCAGCTTATTTTCCTGAGTTTTTCCGGTTTTATCTGTCTTTTTTGCAAGCTCGCTCACATAATTTTCAATCTGGCGTACAGACCAATCCTTTTCGATTACCATATAAGCTGCTTTTTCCTGTTCATCAGCGTCAGAAATTGCAAGTAGTGCTCTTGCATGTCCGGCAGAAATTTCCTGCTGTTTAACAAGCTTTTTAACATTCTCCGAAAGATTCAAAAGTCTTAATGCATTTGTTATTGCAGAACGGCTTTTCCCCACCTTACGACTGAGTTCTTCCTGAGTCATTTTATACTCATCTATCAATCTTTCATATCCCATAGCTTCTTCTATAGGATTCAGGTCCTCACGCTGAAGGTTTTCTATAAGAGCAACTTCAGAAACCTCTTTTTCGTCAAAATCCTTTATTACAACGGGCATTTCACTTATTTTTGCAAGCTTTGCTGCTCTCCAACGTCTTTCACCTGCAATTATAGTATAAAATCCGTTTTCATTTTTCTTTACAACAATGGGTTGCAAAATTCCGTGTTCCATAATTGATTCGCTAAGCGCACGAAGCTTGTCCGCATCAAAAGTCTTACGGGGTTGCAGCGGATTTGGCTCAATTAATGCAGTTTTTACCGTATATATTTTGCCCGAGGCAGAATCTTTTTCAGAAATATCCACGTTTGGAATAAGCGCTGACATACCTTTTCCGGATATTCCTTTGCCTAATCCTCCTGTCTTTTTCTTCATATAAATCTTCCTTTCAGTTATTTATACTATTCATTAAGCATTAACACTTCTTCTGCCAATGCCATATACGCTTCTGCTCCCTTTGATGATGGGTCATAAACATTAATAGGTTGACCGTAACTCGGTGCTTCGCTTAATCTTACATTTCTCGGAATAACATTAACATAAACTTTTCCGGGAAAATATTTTTTCACTTCTTCAACGACCTGCACACCTAAATTTGTACGTGCATCAAGCATTGTAAGCAAAATACCTTCTATATCTATTTTAGGATTAAGTGTCGATTTTATTCTTCTTATATTACTTGTAAGAAGGCTTACCCCTTCGAGGGCATAATATTCGCATTGTATAGGAATAAGCACCGTATCAGTAGCAGTCAGACAATTTAAGGTTACAAGACCCATTGAAGGTGGACAATCTAAAAATATGTAGTCAAACTTTTTTTCTAAACCGCTTATTGCTTTTCTGAGTTTAAACTCTCTTTCGCTTTCAGATACAAGTTCAATTTCTGCTCCTGCAAGAGCTTCTGATGATGGGCAAAGCCATAAATTTGTATAATCAGTCTTTACAATAGCATCTTCAAGCGGAAGCTCGTTTATAATAACATCATATACTGTATAATCATCGTCTTCAATTTCCAGACCAAGCCCACTTGTAGCATTCCCCTGTGGGTCAACATCTATAAGAAGCACTTTTTTGCCAAGTTCAGCTATAGCTGCAGATAGATTAATTGCTGTAGTTGTCTTTCCGACACCACCTTTTTGATTCGCAATTGATATAATCTTCATATTTTTTCTCCTTAAAAAGCTATATAATATATTATATCACTTTTTTATACAGATTTCAATAGTTTTTTAATAGTTTTTATTTTTTTACAAAGATAATGTTTCACGTGAAACATTAATCCAAAGCTTTTAATATGTTTCACGTGAAACATATTAAAAAAAGGACTGCAACCTGTTGCAGTCCTTTTTACCTATTAATTATTCTTCTGCATTTGCTTCTGCGGGTTCTGTTTCTTCCTCATCTTCTTTTTCTATTTTAGCTATAGAAGTAACCAGATTTTCTTCACTTGTCCTTATAAGCTTAACACCCTGAGATGCTCTTCCGCAGACTCTTATTTCTTCCGAGCTTATTCTGATGACTACTCCACTCGAAGTTATTATCATTAAGTCTTCATCGTTAATTGCTTTTATTCCGACGATTTTTCCTGTTTTTTCGGTAATAGCATAGTTTTTAACACCCATACCGCCTCTTGACTGGACTTTGTATTCTTCTACCTCTGTGCGTTTTCCATATCCGTTTTCTGATACCGCAAGTAAATACTTTCCTTCATCAGCGATTTCCATACCTACAACATAATCGTCTTTTTTAAGGTTAAGTGCCTTAACGCCTCTTGCATCTCTGCCTACAGTTCTTACGTCACTCTCCGCAAATCTTATTGCCATACCGCCGTGAGTACCGACTATAAGTTCTTTATTACCGTCTGTCAGCTTAACTTCAATAAGCTCATCACCTTCGTCAAGCTTTATAGCAATAAGACCACCTTTAATTCTTGTGTTATATCTTATAAGCTCTGTTTTCTTTATAATACCATTCTTTGTAAGCATTATAAGATTATGATTTTCATCAAATTCTTTTACGGGAATTATTGCCGTAACCTTTTCATCCGGTTCAAGCTGCAGAAGATTAACAATCGCTGTTCCCTTCGCCTGTCGTCCGGTTTCAGGGATTTTATACGCTTTTATCTTATGCATTCTCGCTTTATTTGTAAAGAACATTATAATATCGTGAGAAGAAGCTGTTAATATGTTTTCTGCAAAATCTTCTTCTTTTGTACTCATTCCGCTTATACCGCGTCCGCCTCTTCTTTGACTTCTGTATGTGTCTAAGGGCTGACGTTTTATATATCCCATATGAGTCATACTTATAATATTTTCTTCAACCGGGATAAGGTCTTCAATATCAATATCATAATCAGAAGCTGTAATTTCTGTTATTCGGTCATCACCGTATTTTTCTTTGATTTCAGTAAGCTCTTCTTTTATAATCTTATATACTTCATTTTTATCATTCAATACAAGATTATAATATGCTATTTTTTCTAACAGCTCATTATACTCATTATCAATCTTTTCTTTTTCCAGACCCTGAAGTCTTGCAAGACGCATATCAAGTATAGCCTGTGCCTGAACATCACTGAACTCAAATCTTTCCATAAGCTTTTGCTTAGCATCGTTATAAGCTTTTCTTATTGTGCTTATAATTTCATCAATATTATCCATTGCAATTCGCAGACCTTCAAGAATATGAACTCTCGCCTCTGCTTTTTTAAGATTATATCTTGTCCTTCTTTCAATAACATTTTCCTGATGGTCAAGATAATATCTTACCATTTCACGAAGATTTAAAATTTTTGGCTGATCTTCATGGAGTGCAAGCATTATTACGCCGAAAGTTTCCTGCATCTGAGTGTATTTATACAACTGATTTAAAACCACATTTGCATTTGCATCACGTTTTAATTCAATTACAATTCTCATACCCTCTTTACCGGATTCATCGTTCAAATCGCTTATTCCTTCAATAACCTTGTTTTTGACAAGATTTGCAATTGCTCCGATAAGACGTGTCTTATTAACCTGATAAGGTATTTCGGTAACTATAATAGACTGTTTATTTTTTGTTTCTTCAATTTCAGCCCTTGCTCTTATTATAATTTTACCTCTACCTGTCTTATATGCTGCTCTTATTCCCGCCATACCGTAAATTATACCTTTTGTCGGGAAATCAGGACCTTTTATGTATTCCATAAGTCCTTCAACATCAATTTCAGGATTTTCTATCA
>JAZOTK010000024.1:0-16777 GCA_045657605.1 Clostridia bacterium | reverse complement strand
ATGGAAAAAGCACTTCCTCGGAAGTGCTTTTCTGGCTGGGATGGCAGGATTCGAACCTACGAAATGCCACAGTCAAAGTGTGGTGCCTTACCACTTGGCGACATCCCAAAATGGGTATAAAAAAATGGGGTGGGAGATGGGACTCGAACCCACGACATTCAGAACCACAATCTGACGCTCTAACCAACTGAACTACACCCACCACATAATGGCGTGCCTGAAGAGATTCGAACTCCTGACCCATTGCTTAGAAGGCAATTGCTCTATCCAGCTGAGCTACAGGCACATAAATGGAGCGGGTGATGGGAATCGAACCCACGCGATCAGCTTGGAAGGCTGAGATTCTACCATTGAACTACACCCGCATAGATATTAAATTTTCATCGGCTTTTATCAACCGACTATGATAGTATATCAAAATTTTCGTGAAATGTCAAGAGGTTTTTGATAAAAAAGTTTAAATCGTTTGCAATTTGTATTATATGCTTAAAATTTTTTTGATTTTAAAAAATGTTTTATACAATTTTTACTATATGAGATGTGCGGAACGAAAATATGAGTGAGTTTGGTAGTTTTCTTAAAAGAAAATGTAAAAAAATTAAAAAAAAGGTTGTAAATTTTTTGAAAATATTGTATAATACTATATATAATATTTTTATACTCTGAAGATTGGAGAGAGAATATGAGACTTGTCAGCTTTAAAGGCGGTATACATCCGCCATATAATAAGGAAAGCACAAATGGGGGACGAATAATTCCCCTGAAGGCGGGTGAAAAAGTTTACATACCCATGCAACAGCATCTGGGCGCAGCTTGCGAACCGCTTGTCAAAAAAGGAGATTATGTGAAAAAATGGCAGAAAATAGGAGATAGCGGAGCGTTTGTTTCCAGTCCCGTGCACAGTAGTGTATCGGGAACGGTTGCTGATATAAAAAAGCATATTCATTCTAACGGCACGATGGTAACGACGGTTATTATTGATAATGATGGTAAGGACGAAACAGACACATCGCTCAAGCCTGAAAAAAGCTATGAAGAAATGACACCGGAAGAAATAGTTGAGCTGGTTCATGCGGCAGGAATTGTCGGAATGGGTGGTGCAGGTTTTCCGGTACATATCAAAATATCTCCGCCGAAGGACAAGCAGGCGGAATATCTTATAATAAATGGTGCGGAGTGTGAACCTTATCTTTCATCCGACCATCTTTCAATGATAAACTATGCCGATGATATAATATACGGTATAAAAGTTCTTATGAAGGCAACGGGTGCGCCTTCTGCCATTATTGCAATAGAAGACAATAAGAGAGATGCAGAAGCGGTTATAACGGAAAAGATTGCCGAAATACCCGAAATAAAAGTCTGTCTTATGGAAACAAAATACCCGCAGGGTTCGGAGAAACATATAATTAAAGCAACTATAGGCAGAGAGGTTCCGTCAGGGGGACTTCCTATAGATGTAGGTGTAATAGTAAATAATATTGATACCTGTATAGCTGTTTCAAATGCTGTGCAGAGAGGTATTCCGGTAACGCAGAGACGTGTTACTGTATCCGGCGGTGCGGTAGTAAGCCCCGGAGTATTTGAAGTGAGTATAGGAACGCCGGTATCGGAGCTGATAGAAGCCTGTGGCGGTCTGTCTGCTGATATACACAAGCTTATAATGGGCGGTCCTATGATGGGAACGGCATTTTATGATACTGACACGCCGGTAATTAAGACAACCTCCGGTGTTCTGGCGCTGGGCAGAAAAGAAACTAAAAGATATACTGAAACTGCCTGCCTGCGATGCGGAAAGTGTGTTGATGCCTGTCCGATGAATCTGATGCCGCTTAAACTGGCAGAAGCGGGTAGAAACGGTGATGCCGATACAGCAGTAAGTTACTGTGCAAATGACTGTATAGAGTGCGGAAGCTGTTCGTATATCTGTCCGTCAGGAAGATTCCTGGTGGAAAGTATACGTTTGGCGAAAGCGAATGCAATGGCGACTATTGCCAATAAAAAATAAGTCTTACAGCCCACGGTAAGAAAACATAAAAATTGTGGGAAGAAAGGTAAAGGAAAACGGAATGAAATATGATGTACCGGTAACTTCATCACCGCATATCAGCAGCCCGGCTAATGTTAAGTCCATAATGCTTGATGTGATTGCGGCTCTTTTGCCGGCAGGTATTGCGGGGATATATTATTTCGGGTCGTATGCCAGCTCTGTAATCGGAGTATCGATTCTTAGCTGTATGCTTTTTGAATATTTATGGCAGAAAATTATGAAAAAACCAAACTCGCTCGGAGATTTTACGGCAGTAATAACAGGTTTGCTACTGGCGTATAATCTGCCGCCTACAATTCCTCTCTGGATAGTGGTAATAGGCGCGCTGTTTTCGATTATTATAGTAAAACAGTGTTTCGGCGGATTGGGACACAACTTTATAAACCCGGCACTCGGAGGACGTGCTTTTCTTATGGCAGGCTGGGCTTCACACATGACAAAATGGGTGACGCCGTCTTTCTTCGGAACAGATGCGGCAACAACAGCAACGCCTCTGGCATCACTTAAAGAAGGAACCCCTGTGGTGTCTACTCTTACAGATGCTTTTCTGGGAAATGTAGGTGGATGTATAGGTGAAACTTCGGCAGCTCTGATACTTCTGGGTGGTCTGTATCTGATAGTCAGAAAGGTAATAACACCGAGAATACCGTCTGCATATCTTCTGACTGTATTTGTGCTTACCTTCATATTTGGAGGAGGACAGGGAATACAGGGCTCGTTTGAGGTTGCATTGCATCATCTGTGCAGCGGCGGTCTGTTTTTGGGAGCATTCTTTATGGCGACTGACTATACCACTTCGCCCGTAACAAAATGGGGACAGATTATAATGGGTATCGGTTGCGGTATACTGACAGTTGTAATCAGGCTTATCGGAAGTTATCCGGAAGGCGTATCCTATTCAATACTGCTGATGAATGTTGCAACACCGCTTATTGATAAATATACCCGTCCGAGAGCATTCGGGCATATACGCAAAAAGGAGGCGAAGGCACAGTGATAAATAAGGAATCGGTAAAACTCGGACTTATCCTCGGTGCCATTTCGCTCGTAATTGCAATACTGCTGTCAGTTGTAAATGCTGCTACTAAAGATATTATAGCGGCAAGAGCTCAGCAGGAAATCGAAACGGCACTTGCAAAGGTTATTCCGGAAGCGGAATCATTTGAAAAAGTAGAATATCCGCTGGAGGTATATGCGGCAAAACAGGGTGAAAATATTCTGGGATATTGTATAAAAACTATGCCTTCGGGATACGGCGGAGAAATTACGATGATAGTTGGCGTAGGAACAGATGGCGCGGTTAAAGGGGTGTCAATAACTTCTATGGGAGAAACCCCGGGACTGGGGTCGCTTGCTAAAGAAGAAAAATTCCTGAGCAGATTCATTGGTAAATCCGGCGAGCTTAAGGTAAATAAAGAAGGCGGCGAAATAGAAGCTCTCAGCGGTGCGACTGTAACATCAAAGGCTGTTACAAGAGGCGTAAATGAGGCTCTTGCTGCTGCCGGTGAACTGATGGGAGGTAACTGATATGGATATGAAAAAAGCGTTATCAACCTTTACTAATGGTATAATTAAAGAAAATCCCGTATTTGTAATGCTTCTCGGTATGTGTCCGACGCTGGCGGTCACTACATCTCTGACAAATGCGGCGGGAATGGGACTGGCGGCAACTTTTGTTCTGCTGTTCTCAAATATAGCGATTTCGGCGTTGCGTAAAGTAATTCCCGATAAAATCAGAATAGCATCTTATATAATAGTTATAGCCGGATTTGTTACGATAGTACAGATGTTACTTAAGGCATATCTGCCGGAGCTTGACAAAAGTCTCGGTGTGTTTATACCTCTTATAGTGGTTAACTGTATTATTCTGGCGAGAGCAGAAGCTTTTGCTTCAAAAAACAATGTATTCCTGTCCGCTCTTGACGGTCTGGGGATGGGTCTCGGATTCACGCTTGCCCTGTCAATTATCGGTACAATCAGAGAACTGCTGGCGACAGGATCGGTAGCGGGAATAAAACTGTTCGGTGAAGGATTTGACGGAGCGATTGTAATGATTTTGCCTCCGGGAGGATTTTTGACACTTGGAATTATAATTGCGGTTATAAATATTATTAAAAGTCGCAGGAAAGGCGGTGCAAGCTGATGGAGTTTATACATAAATTTATATCTCTCGTGCTGACTGCAATATTGGTTGAAAACTTCGTGCTTGTAAAGTTTATGGGAATATGCCCGTTCCTGGGAGTATCAAAAAAGATAAACACAGCAGTGGGAATGGGTATGGCAGTAACTTTTGTAATGGCACTGGCATCAGCTATGACCTGGCTTGTACAGAGATTTCTGCTCGAACCTTTCGGGCTTGGATATTTGCAGACAATAGCATTTATATTGGTAATAGCGGCACTGGTGCAGTTTGTGGAAATGGCACTTATGAAAAAATTCCCTCCGCTTTATGATGCACTTGGAATTTATCTTCCTCTTATAACAACAAACTGTGCGGTTTTAGGTGTTACAATATTAAATCAGACCAACGGTTACGGATTTTTGGGGTCGGTTACGTATGCGATAGCTTCGGCGCTTGGATTTACGCTTGCAATAGTGCTGTTTGCCGGTATCAGAGAAAGACTTGAAAGTAGTGATATTCCGGAATTTATGAAGGGATTCCCTATAGCTCTTATTTCAGCATCGCTGATTTCTCTGGCATTTTTCGGATTCCAGGGACTGAAAATCTGAGTTGCCGCTAAGAGTAAACGGCAGAATGGAGAGTATTATGAATATAGTTATTAATATATTGGTTGCCGCGGTCGTTTTAGGCGGACTCGGCTTATTATTCGGAATAATTTTAGGAGTAGCTTCAAAGATATTTGAAGTCCACAAGGATGAGCGAATTGCAAAAATAATGGAGGTTCTTCCTTGTGCAAACTGCGGAGGATGCGGATTTGCAGGGTGTAGTGCATTTGCCCAGGCAGTAGTTGACGGAAAAGCAAAACCTTCGGGTTGCTCCGTAGGAGGAAGTTCCTGCGCGGAATGTGTATCGGGAATTATGGGTATTAAAGCTGATTTTGTAAAAAAGGTAGCGAGAGTGAAATGCTCTGCAACTTGTGAACAGTCACCTATGAGATACCGTTACAAGGGGCTGGAAGACTGTAAGGCGGCGGCAAGACTGGGCGGTGGTCCCAGAGCCTGCTCGCATGGATGCACAGGAATAGGAAGTTGTGTGCAGGTATGCCAGTTCGGTGCAATAAGCATCGAAAACGGAGTTGCTACCGTAGACGAAGAAAAATGCGGCGGTTGCGGTAAATGCGCAAGCGTATGCCCTAAAAAGCTTATAGAGATTGTGCCTCAGGATATGAAGTATTTTGTAGCATGCAACTCAAAAGATAAGGGTTCTGAGATGAAAGAGCTTTGCTCAGCGGGCTGTATCGGCTGCAAATTGTGTGAGAAAGCCTGTGAAAGCGAGGCAGTATCTGTAGAGAATAATCTGGCGGTGATAGACGCGGAAAAATGTACGTCTTGCGGTGCTTGTGCAGAAAAATGTCCTAAAAAGATTATTAAAAGTTATTAAAATTCATTAAAATTATACTTGCAAATCAGAGTGCAGTATGGTATACTATATCTTGTGATGTCTTAAGTTGAGATTGCCTGTCCGCGGCAAGCTCGCAAAATAAAGACAACTTGCGGACAGAAAGGCTTATGGTTTTTACAAATGGATGATTTATACCCGTTACGAATGCAACCGGTATTTAAAGATTATATCTGGGGAGGAAATTCTCTCAAAAAGATATATAAGAAGGAAACACCTTATAAAACAACTGCCGAAAGCTGGGAAGTAGCCGTACATAAAGACGGTTGCTCCGTTGTAGCAAACGGAATACATGAAGGAAAAACTATAGACGAGCTTATAAAATTGAAGGGCAAAGAGCTTGTGGGAGAGCTTAATGATAACAAGAAGTTTCCGCTTATGCTGAAATTGATTGATGCAGAGGAAAATCTTTCGGTAAAAGTTCACCCTGATGATATTTATGCGGACGAACACGAAAATGGGGAACTTGGGAAAACCAAGATGTGGTATGTTCTTGATGCTGACTCCAAAGCGCAACTTGTTTACGGATTTAAAGATGACATATCTGAAGAACAGTTCGGAAATGCCATAGTAAATGAGGAAATTGAAGACATATTGAATTATGTTGATGCAGAGCCGGGAGATGTATTTTTTATAGACGCAGGAACAGTTCATGCTATCGGGAAAGGAGTTGTTCTGGCAGAAATACAGCAGAGCTCCGATGTAACATACAGAATATGCAACCGCGGAACAGAGCGCGAAAGCACCAAACCGCTTCATATTGCGAAGGCACAGGAGGTTGCAAATCTGGAGAGCAGTTTCGGGAAAGAAAAAACACCTTCTTTGTCGATAGAAACCGAAGAATACACAAGAAAATTTCTGTGTTGCTGCCGGTATTTTGCGGCAGAGGCTGTTGATGTACACGAAGCGGCAACAGAAGAAACAGACGGCAGAAGTTTTCATATAATAATGTTTACCGATAAAGGCGGAACTATCGAATATGAAGGCGGAGAAACAGAAGGAAAATGCGGCGAAAGCTTCCTTATTCCGGCTGAAATGGGAGAATACCGCATAACCGGTGAATGTAAATATGTGAAATACTATGTAGCGGAGCTTGAAAAAGATATTCTTGAGCCGCTGATAGATGCCGGGTATATCGAAGATGAGGTTCTGGCACTTATAAGATAATATTCAGACTGCTGTATACAGAGAGTATATGGCAGTTTTTGTTTACGTCAGGAACAAACAGAAGTCGCATAAATACATAATTTTTATTGAAAGTAACTATTTACAAATGTCAGATTTTGTGGTAGAATAGATATTAATATCAAAAAGGAGATAATTATGAACAGAAAAGAAAGAGCTGTAGAGCTCCATAAAAAGGGATATAACTGTGCACAGGCGGTTTTTTGTACCTTTTGTGACATATTCGGAATAGAAGAAGAAACGGCGTTTAAAATTTCTCAAGGCTTCGGCGGCGGTATGGGAGGAATGCAGGACGGTACCTGCGGTGCTGTCAGCGGAATGTATATGCTGGCGGGGTTTCTGTATGAAGGAAAAACCAAAGCGGAAGTGTATGGATTAGTACAGAAAATGGCTAAAGATTTTAAAGAAATGAATAAAACTACGATCTGCAAAGAGCTTAAAGGTACAGAGACGGGCGTTGCTATCAGATCGTGTGACGGTTGTATCGAAGATGCGGTTGAAATTGCTGAAAAATATTGTCGAGAATTAATTGGGTAATTTATCTTGACTTTATGCGTAAATTATGATAAAATAATACAATAAGGGATTTTATACAAAATTTACGAAAGAGATATATGTAGGATGGCAAAACCGTAGACGGGAAAACTGTTTCGTGCGAAAGAAAGCCGTTTTACAGAGGAATAGATATAGAAGACGGAGTTGTAAAAGAAAACAGAGTCGGATTTGAAGAAACTGTGTATTTGCTGTTATTCGGTAATATGCCGTATGAAAAGCAGCTTACAGAACAGAAGAACTTATCAACGCGAGAAAAATTATAAGGCCGGCATATATGAATGTCATGCCTCACAGATAATACAAAAGAATTAAAGATAGATAGGAGTAGATAATATGGCACACTATTTTGACGAACCCTCACATACCTTTGGTGAATACCTGCTTGTACCGGGATATTCTTCAAAGGAATGCATTCCTTCAAACGTAAGTCTTAAAACACCGGTTGTAAAATTCAAAAAAGGCGAAAAGTCTGCAATTGAAATGAATATACCTTTAGTATCGGCAATCATGCAGTCTGTTTCTGATGACAAGATGGCAGTAGCTCTTGCTAAAGAAGGCGGTATCTCATTTATATACGGTTCACAGTCTATTGAAGACGAAGCTGCTATGGTTGCAAGAGTTAAGAATTATAAAGCGGGTTTTGTAACCAGCGATTCAAATCTCCGTCCCGACCAGACTTTGGCTGACGTGTTGGAGCTTAAGGAAAAAACAGGCCATTCCACTATTGCTATTACGGAAGACGGTACAGCAAACAGCAAGCTTGTAGGTATTGTTACAAGCCGCGATTACCGTGTAAGCAGAATGGACAAGTCAACAAAGGTAAGCGAATTTATGACTAAATTCGAGAATCTGATTTGTGCCGACGAGAATACTACTCTCAGCGAAGCAAACGATATTATATGGGAAAATAAGCTTAATTCTCTGCCGATTATTGATAAAGAAGGCAGACTGAAATATATGGTTTTCAGAAAAGATTATGATACACATAAGGCTAATGCAAATGAGCTTCTTGACAGCTCCAAACGTTATGTGGTAGGAGCGGGTATTAATACACGTGACTTTGCAGAACGTGTACCGGCGCTGGTTGAAGCAGGAGCAGATGTGCTTTGTATCGACTCATCGGAAGGTTTTACCGAATGGCAGAAAATCACGATTGAATACATACGTGAAAAATACGGTGATACTGTAAAAGTAGGTGCCGGTAACGTAGTTGACAGAGAAGGATTCCTTTTCCTTGCTGAAGCAGGAGCTGACTTTATTAAAATAGGTATTGGCGGTGGCTCGATCTGCATTACCCGTGAACAGAAGGGTATAGGTCGAGGCCAGGCAACAGCTGTAATCGAAGTAGCAAAAGCAAGAGATGAATATTTTGAAAAGACAGGTGTTTATATTCCTATATGCTCTGACGGCGGTATTGTATATGATTATCATATGACACTGGCTTTGGCTATGGGTGCTGACTTCCTGATGCTTGGCAGATATTTCTCAAGATTTGATGAAAGCCCGACAAACAAGCTGAACATTAACGGCAACTATGTTAAAGAATATTGGGGAGAAGGCTCAAACCGTGCAAGAAACTGGCAGCGTTACGATATGGGCGGAGCAAGCAAGCTTTCCTTTGAGGAAGGCGTTGATTCTTACGTTCCTTATGCAGGAAGCCTGAAAGACAATGTAACTCTGTCTCTTAATAAGGTGCGTTCTACAATGTGTAACTGTGGCGTACTGTCAATTCCGGAACTTCAGAAAAATGCGAAAATCACTCTCGTTTCCTCTACAAGTATTGTGGAAGGCGGAGCTCATGACGTAATTCTGAAGGACAAACAGGTAAATTCAATAAAATAATATAAAACAAGAAACCCGACAAGGATATAATAGTCCTGTGTCGGGTTTCTGTATCAGAATAGAGTTTGAACATCAGCCGCGCACAAGAATTTTAGGGGAAATTCAGCAGCGCGGCTGATGTTTATTGAGGAGCATAATCAAAAAACATATCAGTCTATCGGAACTTTTATTGTTTCGTAAGCGACGAGTGCGGAAGATTTAAGATTGTTGAATTTTTTTATCTCATTTATTTTATCTCTTACATCGCCACCGGTTACATATTCGCCGGCAATATCCCACAGGGTATCTCCGGGCTGAACGAGGACAAACTCGAACTTTTGTTCGCCTGACATTGCGATTCCGTTAAAGTTGCCGGAAAATGCCATAATGGTGATTATAAGTAAAGATAATATGGAAATACTTCTGCAAAGTTTTTTGTAGTCGATGGTTATATTCTTACGTTTCATAAAATCATATCCTTTCAAATGCTAAAATCAAACGAGAACATCTGTTTGTAATCCTATTATATCAGAACATTCGTTCTTTGTCAAGAGTTTTTTTGAAAAAAATTTAAAAATTTTTAAAAAATAAAAACAAATGTTTGACAAAAGCGAAAAAATGTGATATAATATAAGTGTAAAACAGAAAATAAAAGAAAGGATGGTCGCAGTGTCAAGAAAACCTCAGGAGGGTATGGAGGAGAAAATTTCCGAATTTATAAGAGATTTTATTGAGTTTAACGGGTATCCGCCATCTGTAAGGGAAATAGCCCAGGGGGTAGGAATAAAATCCACGTCTACGGTACATAGATATATGTCGATAATGGAAGAAAAGGGAATGCTTACACGTAATTCGCTGAAAACGCGTGCGGTAAAGCTCAGTGATATGCCTGAAGAAAAGCATTACAGTGAGGATAATATGATAGAAGTCCCCGTTGTTGGTACTGTTGCGGCAGGAGTTCCTATAACTGCTACTCAGAATGTTATAGAGACATTTCCGCTACCTTCATATTTCGCACGTAAGGGCGAAGTGTTTATGCTTAAGGTTAAAGGCGACAGTATGATTAATATGGGGATATTTGACGGCGACTTTGTTATAGTTGCAAAACAGTCAACAGCATCTAACCACGAGGTTGTTGTGGCTATGATAGACGGAGAAGCAACTGTTAAAAGATTTTACAAGGAAAACGGATATTTCAAACTCGTTCCCGAAAATGATATGTTAGAACCCATTATAGCACCACACATTGATATAATAGGGAAGGTTGTAGGTGTATTCCGCACAAAGGTTATATAATATAGGTATAAGGTTATATGTATAAAAAGAGTATGCAAATAAAGCATATTTATAATCTTTATATGAAAGAAACAGAAGACATAACTTTTGATATGCCGGCGGGAATACTGTCGGCATATCAAAAAAGTTATAAAAAAAATAAAAAAACTATTGACAAACGAAAAAATATATGATATAATGTATCAGTACAACAAGCAGAAGATTACTTCTCGCCGTATATAAAGGTATGCGGCAAATATCCGGACGGCACATAGGTGCTGCAACGTGTTATGGGAGAAGTCGGCTTTTTGTCGGGTTCTTTTTTTGTTGTCAAAGAAAAATTTGGAGGTGCACTACAATTAGTAAGGAATTATTGATTAATGAGGAAATTAAGGATAAGGAAGTCAGAGTTATCGGTGATGACGGAGAACAGCTTGGCGTTATGAGTGCTGCTGAGGCATTGGCTGTAGCTGAATCAAGAAATCTTGATCTGGTTAAGATTGCTCCCAAAAGTGTTCCGCCGGTTTGTAAGGTTATGGATTACGGAAAGTATAAATTTAACCTTGCCAAGAAGGAAAAGGAAGCAAAGAAAAATCAGAAGGTTATGAATATCAAGGAAGTAAGGGTTTCTCCTACAATTGATACAAACGATTTGAATACTAAAATCAATCAGGCTTCAAAGTTTCTCAAATCAGGAGATAAGGTTAAGGTAACCATGCGTTTCCGTGGCAGAGAAATGAGCTACATGGATAACGGTGTGACACTTCTTAACAAATTCGCTTCGCATTTTGACGGGATTGCCATTATTGAAAAGGCTCCTATGAAGGAAGGCAGAAGCATGATAATGTTCCTTGCTCCGAAAAATTGACAGTTCACCCTAATAAGTAATTAATTGAGAGGAGAGATATATTATGCCTAAAATTAAAACTCACAGAGGCGCAGCTAAAAGATTTAAGCTTACAAAAAACGGTAAGGTTAAAATGACACACGCAAACAGACGTCACATACTGACAAAGAAAACAACAAAGAGAAAAAGAGGATTAAGAAAGGGCGTTTATGCTTCTGATGCGAACGCACCTGTAATCAAGAAGCTTATTCCATACAAATAATATCGAAGGAGGACATAAGAAATGGCCAGAGTTACAGGTGGTATGACCACCAGAAGAAGACATAAAAAAATATTAAAGCTTGCTAAGGGTTATCGCGGAGGAAAATCAAAACTTTTCAGAACTGCTAACGAAGCAGTAATGAAATCCTTAGTTTATGCATACACAGGAAGAAGACTTAAGAAAAGAGATTTCAGACGTCTTTGGATTACACGTATCAGTGCTGCATGTAAAATGAATGGTATGAACTATTCAACATTTATGCACGGACTGAAACTCAGCGGTATTACAATGAACAGAAAAATGCTTTCTGAAATTGCAATTCACGATGCTGCAGCATTTACATTATTAACTGAAAAGGCAAAAGCTGCTCTTTCAAAATAATAAATAACGGACCCGTTTAATCGGGTCTTTTGCTTTTTAATAAAGTAGTATAACAGATTAAATTACCGCAAAAATAGTTTGCATAATTTTGAAATTAGAATAGCAGCGGTAGAATTTTGTTAATTTCTGCAACAAAAGTGATGATGAGATTGTGCAGAAAAAAGCTATACAGATAAAATCAGCGGAAAGGCATGAATAAAATGATAACAAGTTCTTCAAACGATTTTGTCAAGCATCTTAAAAAACTGCAGACAAAAAAATCATACAGACGTGAATGCGGTGAGTTTGTTCTTGAAGGAATAAAACCGGTTACGGACGGAATAGAATTTGTAAAAACAGTAATAATAGGTGAAAGTTTTGATGAAGCGGTTTTTTTGGATAAAATTCCGCGGGATATGCAAATTACGAAGGTTTCCGATAAAATTATAAAAGAGATTAGTGATACAAAAACTCCTCAGGGGATAATGGCGCTTTGCAGTATGCCCGATGTGGAGCTAGAAGATATTCCGATAAAAAAATCAGTTATTGTTTTTTGTGATGGTGTATCAGACCCTGGAAATTTAGGTACAATTATAAGGACAGCGGATGCGGCAGGCTGTGATGGCGTAGTTCTGTCAGGGTGTGTTGACCTTTACAACCCTAAAACTATCAGAGCCACAATGTCATCGCTGTTTAATGTGAAAATATGCATATGTGATGAAAGCGCAATGGCTTTGGAATATTTCAAAAAAAATTTTATGTCGGTTACAGGAACATCTCCGAGAGCCGAAAATTTGCTTTATTCCACGGAATTTTCGGAATCTGAGGTCATCGTGATTGGGAATGAAGCAAACGGAATAAGTAATTTTGTCTTGACAAATTGCGATAAATGTGTTAAAATTCCTATGTTCGGTAAAGCCGAATCACTTAATGCATCGGTAGCCGCAGCGCTTGTAATTTACGATGCTGTAATGAAACGGAACAAGACGTAAAGAAAGGTTGGTAATTAAATGAACTATCTGGTTATTGTCGAATCTCCGGCGAAAGCAAAGACCATACAAAAATATCTCGGTAAGAATTTTACGGTTGAAGCGTCTATGGGACACGTCAGGGATTTGCCGAAAAGCAAGATGGGAGTTGACCTTGAAAATGATTTTAAGCCGCAGTATCTTACAATACGCGGGAAATCGGATTTAATAAAAAAGCTTAAAAAAGAAATAAAAAACAGTGATAAAATATATCTTGCAACTGACCCTGATCGTGAAGGAGAGGCTATTTCGTGGCATCTTATGACAGCTCTTGATATTCCGGAGAATAAGGCGACCAGAGTTGTGTTTAATGAAATTACTAAAGATGCAGTAAAAACAGCAATTAAAAATCCTCGCAAGCTGGATTACGCTCTGATTGATGCACAACAGGCAAGACGTGTTCTTGACCGTATAGTGGGTTATTCTATAAGCCCACTGCTGTGGAGAAAAATAAAAAAGGGATTGAGTGCCGGCAGAGTTCAGTCGGTTGCACTTAAAATAATATGCGATAGGGAAAAGGAAATAGATGCCTTTATTCCGAAAGAATACTGGACAATAACCGCAACACTTGCACATAAATCATCCCGTTCGGCGTTTAAAGCTAAGTTTTACGGAGATACAAAAGGAAAAATCGAACTTGAAAATGAAAAACAGACAAGAGAGATTTTAGGTAAAATAGAAAACGGAGAATATACTGTTCATAATATAAAACAGTCGAAGAAGAAAAAGTTCCCCACACCTCCGTTTATAACAAGTACGCTCCAGCAGGAAGCGGCAAGGAAGCTGGGCTTTACATCATCAAGAACCATGATGGTAGCACAACAGCTTTATGAGGGTGTTGAAATCAAAGGGACAGGTGCTATAGGTCTTATTACCTATATGAGAACTGACTCGACGAGAATAGCTACTGAAGCGAAGGAATCGGCAAAACAGTATATTTCTGAAACCTGGGGCAATGAATATCTGCCGTCTTCGCCCAGGGAATATTCCAACAAGAAAAATGCGCAGGATGCTCATGAAGCGATACGTCCTTCTGTGATAGCTTATCATCCTGACAGTATAAAAACTTCGCTTACAAGTGACCAGTATAAGCTGTATAAACTCATCTGGGAAAGATTTATGGCAAGTCAGATGAAAGAAGCAGATGTACTCAGTTCGGTTGTTGATATTAACGTATGTGGATATATTTTTAAAGCATACGGCGCAATAACTCTTTTCCCCGGCTTTACAGTACTGTATACGGAAGGTATTGATAAAACCGATGGTGAAGATGAGAATAAAGAGCAGAAATTGCCTGATATGAAAAAAGGTGACAGTCTGACAAAAAAACAGCTGGCAGAAAGTCAGAATTTCACACGTCCGCCTGCGAGGTATACGGAAGCTACACTTATAAAAATACTTGAGGAACAGGGTATAGGCAGACCGTCAACATACGCACCTACAATATCTACAATACTTAACAGAAGATATGTGGAAAAGGAAAAGAAAACCCTTCTGCCGACAGATTTGGGAAAAATCGTAAACGACCTGATGGAATCCCACTTTGAAAGCATCGTAGATGCCGGATTTACGGCAGATATGGAACAGAAACTTGATAAGGTTGAAGCGGGAGAAGAAAATTGGGTTAAAATAATAAGAGAGTTTTATACGCCGTTTGCACAAACCTTAAAGACGGCTGATAAAAATATAGAGCATGTCGTTATTGAACCTGAGGTTACAGATATAATCTGCGAAAAATGCGGAAGAAATATGGTAATAAGAGAAGGACGATTCGGCAGATTTCTTGCCTGCCCCGGATATCCGAAATGCAGAAACACCAAACCTATTAATGTGGAAATCGGTGTAAAATGTCCAAAATGCGGTGGCGAGGTTGTAGAAAGAAAAACTCAGAAGGGGGCTAAATATTTTGGTTGCGATAAGCATCCGGAATGTGACTTTATGTCATGGGATATGCCTACTGATGAAACCTGTCCGGAATGTGGCAAAATGCTGCTGTTTAAAAGCATTGCAAAACGGATAACAAAAAATAAAGTTTGTATTGACCCCGAATGTAAATATAACAAGAAAAAGAAAAAAGAGGAAAAATAAGTGGTTACAGTAATAGGAGCAGGGCTGGCAGGCTGTGAGGCAGCATGGCAGCTTGCGGAAAGAGGAATAAAAGTAACTTTATATGAGATGAAACCGGTAAGTTTTACTCCGGCGCATCATTACAGAGGATTTGCCGAGCTGGTTTGCAGTAACTCGCTGAGAAGCAACAGGCTTGAAAATGCTGTAGGATTACTGAAGGAAGAACTCCGCCGTATGGGCAGTCTTATAATGGAATGTGCAGATGCAACAGAAGTTCCGGCAGGAGGGGCGCTTGCGGTTGACAGAACGCTTTTTTCGGATATGGTAACGGAAAAAATAAAAAATCATCCGAATATAGAGGTAATATGCGAAAAACTTGATAAGATTCCCGAAGGTGAAGTAATAATTGCTACGGGACCGCTTACTACAGGGGAGCTTTTTGACAGTATAAAAGAAATAACGAAAGAAGAAAATCTGTATTTCTATGATGCGGCAGCTCCCATAGTATCAGTTGAATCCATAGATTTTGACAGTGCATACCGTGCATCAAGATACGGTAAGGGAGACGATGACTATATTAACTGTCCTATGACCCGTGAGGAATATGAAGCGTTTTACGAGGAACTGATTAATGCCGAATGTGCAGAAATAAAGTCCGTAGACAGAGAAGTGGTTTTTGAAGGCTGTATGCCGGTAGAGACTATGGCAAAAAGGGGCAAGGAAACCCTTCTTTTCGGCCCGCTGAAACCGGTTGGACTTCCTGATCCTAAAACAGGCAAAGACCCTTATGCTGTAGTTCAGCTGCGACAGGACAACAAAGAAGGTACATTATTTAATATAGTAGGGTTTCAGACCCATCTTAAATGGGGAGAACAAAAAAGAGTTTTTGGTATGATACCGGCTCTTAAAGATGCAGAGTTTATGCGTTACGGTGTTATGCACCGAAATACATTTATAAATTCTCCGGTTTTATTGGATGAAACATATAATCTGAAATCTGACAGCCGGATATACTTTGCCGGACAGATAACAGGTGTGGAAGGATATATAGAATCAACCGCATCAGGGTTTACTGCAGGAATAAATATGGCGGCGAAATTAAACGGAGAACCGCCCGTTATTTACGGAAACTTAACAGCAATAGGAGCTCTTGCAGCATATATTTCAAACGGAAGCATTTCTAAATTCCAGCCGATGAATGTGAATTTCGGAATTATGGAGCCGCTGGGAATGAAAATAAGGAAAAAAGCTGAAAAAAATCTGGCGATAGCACAGCGTGCACTGGATATAATAGACGGAATGAAAAAATAAAAGTAACTGCCCGAAGTCACGAAAATTGTGACTTCGGGCAAAAATATTCAGCAGAATGGAGGACAAAAATGATAAAAATACTGTTCGTATGTCATGGCAATATATGCAGAAGCCCTATGGCAGAATTTGTAATGAAAGATTTGGTAAAAAAAGAATCAGCAGAAGAAAAATATTTTATTGCCTCAGCGGCAACAAGTACGGAAGAAATAGGAAACGGCGTGCACAGAGGTACAAAACGTAAGCTTGCCGAATATGGTATATCAACTGAAGGGAAATTTGCAGTAAGACTTACGGCGGAGGATTATGGTAAATATGATTATATCATAGGTATGGATACGTATAATATAAGAAATATAATGAGAATAATCGGCTCTGACCCGGAGAATAAGGTGTTTAAACTTCTTGATTTCGCCGGTGGAGGAGATATTGATGACCC
>JAZOTK010000023.1:0-3474 GCA_045657605.1 Clostridia bacterium | reverse complement strand
GCCCAAGGCGGGAGGCAGTTTTGCTACCACAGCATACAAAAATTTTGAAAAGCCCGCCGCTGTAGAAGAAATCCGCGCCGATGCAGGTATAGATATCGGCGGAACGCTTATCGGTATGAATCTTAAAAAGGTTGCCGTACCACTGAGACTTTCAGTGAAAAAAATCGGCGAAGCTGATATTATCTGTGCAAGAACAAGACCTAAGTTTATAGGCGGCGAACGCGCCTGCTATGACAACGATAAAATGTAACGGAATGGAGAATTATGGTGAATAGAGAAAATAAAATGGGTACAGCGCCTATGTCGCGGCTTATTATGTCTATGTCGCTTCCTGCGATGTTTTCTATGCTGATTCAGGCGCTTTACAATATTGTTGACAGCTATTTTGTGGCGCAGGTAAGCGAATCTGCTCTTACAGCAGTATCTCTGGCTTATCCCCTGCAAATGCTTATGCTTTCGGTAGCGATAGGTACCTCTGTCGGTATAAACTCGCTGGTATCGAGAAGACTTGGAGAAAAAAATAACGAAGCGGCAAGCAAAGCCGCCGGAAACGGACTTTTGCTGATTATCGCTTCCTGGGCAGTTTTTGCCATTATAGGTGCGACCTGTATGAATCTGTTTTTCAGCAGTTTTACTGATGATGCGACTGTTGTTAATATGAGCGTAACCTATACCTCAATTGTACTTATATTTTCTATGGGCAGTTTTATTGAAATTGCAGTTGAAAAGACCCTGCAGGCAACAGGCGATATGTTACATCCTATGATATTTCAGCTTATGGGTGCGGTGATTAATATTATCCTTGACCCTATAATGATATTCGGGCTTTTCGGATTCCCTGCTATGGGAATTGCCGGTGCGGCTATTCCTACCGTTACCGGACAGATAATATCTATGCTTTACAGCTTGTATGTACTTTTCTGCAAGAAACACGCAATAAAAATTACAAAAGATAAATTCAAACCCGATACAGCTATTATTAAGGATATATATGCAGTTGGTCTGCCTTCCGCTATTATGCAGTCAATAGGTTCTGTTATGACAACAAGTCTTAATACTATCCTTATAGCTTTTTCACAGACTGCCGTTTCTGTAATGGGAGTATATTTCAAATTGCAGTCTTTTGTGTTTATGCCGGTATTCGGTCTGACACACGGGGTTATGCCGATTATGGGATATAATTTCGGTGCAAAAAACAAGGACAGGCTTATGTCCGCACTTAAAATCGGCTCGCTGATTGCTCTTGGTATTATGATAGTCGGAATGACTGCTTTCTGGCTTGTAACGGATAAATTACTGATGATATTCAACGCTTCCGAAACGATGATTGAAATAGGTGTTCCCGCACTTCGGATTATTTCCTTATGTTTCCCTGCGGCGGCACTCGGTATAATGTTTTCAGCATTGTTCCAGGCAATCGGAAAAGGCGTGTACAGCCTTGTTATATCTATACTGCGACAGCTTGTGGCACTCATTCCGCTTGCCATTATTTTCAGTAAAATCGGGCTGGTATATGTCTGGATGGCTTTCCCCTGTGCAGAGATGTTTTCTCTGTGCATCAGCATCCTGTTCCTTGTAAAGCTTTATAAAAAAACATTAAAGAAATTAAGCATAACGGAGAGATAATATGCTTTGTAAAAATGATATTTACGAAACCGAAATAATTTCATATACAGCCGAAGGCAGCGGAGTATGCAAAATAGACGGGATTGCGGTTTTTGTTCCTTTTGCGGCGGCAGGCGACCGTCTGCGTGTACGTATTGTAAAGACCTGCAAAACCTACGCCTACGGCAAAATTGAGGAAATAATAAAACCTTCGCCCGAGCGAACTACTCCCCTATGCGATGTTTTCGGCAAATGCGGGGGTTGCTCCGTTATGCACCTGAGCTACGAAGAACAGCTGAGATTTAAACAAACCCACGTCGCAGACTGCATTAAACGTATCGGCGGTATAGATTGCGAGGTTCTGCCTACCCTTGCGGCAGACAGACTTTGCGGGTACAGAAATAAAGTCCAGCTACCTGTAGGCAGAGGCAGTGAAGGTAATATAATTGCCGGTTTTTATTCTCAGAGAAGTCACCGCGTTGTGCAATCCGAAAACTGCATAATACAAAACGAAGTTTCCGGAAAAATAACCGATACCGTACTGTCGTGGATGAGAGAATATGGCATTTCTGCTTACGATGAGGCAAGCGGAAAAGGTCTTGTCCGTCATATTTATATCAGAAGCGCCGATGCTACGGGAGAGATAATGGTTGTGCTTGTAATCAGCGAAAAAGCTCCCGAATGTATAAATATTCTGGCAGAGAGCCTTAAAGACTGCGGAGTTACGGCTTTTTCGGTTAACATAAATTCCAATAAAACCAATGTTGTGCTCGGTAAAAAGACAATAAATATATTCGGCAACGGAAAAATAACCGATATTCTCTGCGGTCTGAAATTTGAAATTTCACCGCTGAGCTTTTATCAGGTTAACCACGACCAGGCGGAAAAGCTGTATAATACAGCGACAGATTTTGCCGGCATAACCAAAGACGATACACTGCTTGATTTGTATTGCGGAACGGGAACTATAACCCTGCACGCAGCGAGATTCGCCAAAAAAGCGATAGGTATAGAGATTGTCCCCGAAGCGATAGAGGACGCCAAACGTAATATGCGGCTGAATAATATAGAAAACGCGGAGTTTTACTGCGGTGATGCCGGTAAGGTAACAAAACAGCTGACCCGTCAAGGAATAAAACCCGATAAAATAATAATTGACCCGCCGAGAAAAGGCTGCGATGCAGAAACTCTGAAACTCATAGCAGAGCTTGCACCCGAAAACGTAGTATACGTTTCCTGCAACCCGGCAACTCTCGCAAGAGATTTAAAAATAATGCAGGAATACGGATATATAACCGAAAAGGTACAGCCCGTGGATATGTTTGTACATTCGTATCATGTGGAGAGTGTAGCTTTGTTGCGGCGGGAATAGTAGTGATATAAATTAAATCTATTATTTATTTGGAGGATTTATGAAAACAGATCATACGACCCATATGCAGAAAAACAATAGAAACAGTTCTATTGAGTTGTTACGTATATTATCTATATTTTCAATCGTTTTATGTCATTTTGCAACTCACGGAAAGTTTGATTTTTCGGCACAACCTATTACTGTTCCTCGTCTTTGGTGGAATTTTATTGAAATGGGAGGTAACTTTGGTGTTGATGTTTTTATCCTTATAGCAGGTTATTTTTTAATTGATAACAAAAATATTTCTTTTAATTTCAAAAAAACAATGAAACTTTGGGGGCAGGTATTTTTTTATTCAGTTTCTATATTCATTGTTTCTTTTGCGTTCGGGCACGGTAGCTTTAGCTTAAAGAGTATTGTAAAAACAGTATTTCCTATTACCTTTTCTAATTGGTGGTTTGCAAGTACATATTTTATGTTATTTTTATTACACCCATATATTAACAAGTTACTCT
>JAZOTK010000022.1:0-17050 GCA_045657605.1 Clostridia bacterium | reverse complement strand
ATAGCTAAATTGTTTCTTGCGAAACAGCTAAATTAAATTCGCTTTTAGCTGACCGAAGGTCAATTTAGCTACGAAGTAATTTAGCGTGCCTTGGCACATTTAGCTCGCCTTCAGGCGAATTTAGCTAAAAAAAGCACTTCCGAAGAAGTGCTTTTTTTATGGCGGAGAGACAGAGATTCGAACTCTGGGCTCTTTCGAGTCACTAGTTTTCAAGACTAGCTCCTTAAACCACTCGGACATCTCTCCACAACGTTATATATTATAACATATATTTTTCCGTTTGTCAACACTTATTTTTAAAAAATTTTAATAAATTCATATAAATTTGTTGACTTTATGATTAATTTGGTGTACAATATATAATAGTGGATTGTAAGCAGAGCAGAAAATAGTATTTTTGCTATCGCTTACTTACCTGTTACTTACAAAGACGTACAGTATATTGTACCGATATTGGAGGTTGTTATGATATATTATTTAACAGTTTCGGTAAACGGAGAAAGAAAACAGACCATAGAGCTTAATGATTTACCGGCTTATTCTTTGGGGAAAGTAACTGTCGGCAGGGCGGATGACAATGATGTTGTGCTTCCGTTTGCGGCTGTTTCAAGGCATCATGCGGTTATTGATTTTTCCGGTGAAAAACCTGAAATTTCAGATGCGGGAAGCCTTAACAAGCTTCGTGTAGGCGGAAAAGCATACGAGAGAATAAAGATTTCCAACGGACTGAAGGTTCTTATCGGTACTTCCGAAAATAATGTTACCCTGCATTTTACTACGCTCGATGAGGTTGCTCCGAGAAAAGTAGCGGAAAAACCTGCGGTGGCAGAAATGCCGAAACCTGCTCCGGAACCCAAACAGCCGAAACCTGAGGCGGTATATGAAGCTCCAAAGCCCGAGACGGCATATGAAGCTCCAAAACCCCAGGTTTCAAAAACCTTTACTCAGTCAACTGTGGGTGCGAGAGTTTTTGCGTTCCTGACGGATTTTACAATCTGTATGTTTATGGGACTGGGTTCGGCAATCATAATCTTGTTGCTTCTTAACAGCATACTGTCGGGAATCAAGGTAATAATTATGCTTACTTTCTTTATATCGCTGTTTATAATATGGCTTTATTTCGCGCTTGGCGATTCGGGTCCCTCGAAGGGTACCATGGGAAAAATGGCACTCGGACTGTGGGTCATAGATATAAAAACAGGCGACCGCATTTCCTTCGGAAAGGCTTCAAAAAGATTTTTTGCCAAGATATTATCAACACTTATCCTGTTTATAGGATATTTACCGGTTTTCGGTAAAAAACAGACATTGCACGATTATATCGCCGGGACGGTTGTGGTAAAAAACCCCCGTGCGATTGAAAAATAAATTTACATAGCAACACAGATATGTTGCATAGCAGTCAGAAAGGATGAAAAAGTTTTGGAAAAACTCGGACTTAACGAAATAAGAGAAAGATATTTGAAATTTTTTGAATCAAAGGAGCACCTGCGTCTGCCCAGCTTTCCGCTGGTACCTCAGGGAGATGCCAGCCTTTTGCTGATTAATGCGGGTATGGCACCTTTAAAACCCTATTTTACAGGCAAACAGGTTCCTCCGAAATCAAGAGTTACAACCTGCCAGAAATGTATCAGAACTCCCGATATTGAGCGTGTGGGAAAAACAGCACGTCACGGTACATTCTTTGAAATGCTTGGTAACTTCTCGTTTGGTGATTACTTCAAACACGAGGCTACAAAATGGGCTTGGGAATTTATTACTCAGGAAATGAAAATGCCTGTAGACAAGCTTTGGGTAACAATCTACGAGGACGATGACGAAGCAGAACAGATATGGATAAATGAAGTAGGCGTTTCTCCGGACAGAATCGTGCGTATGGGTAAAGAAGATAACTTCTGGGAAATCGGTACAGGACCCTGCGGACCCTGCTCGGAAATCTATTTCGACCGTGGTGAAGAAAACGGCTGTGGTAGCCCTGACTGTAAAATCGGCTGTGACTGTGACCGTTTTGTAGAATTCTGGAATCTGGTATTTACACAGTTTGATAAAGATGCTGACGGTAATTATAACAGACTTGCAAAACCCAATATCGACACCGGTATGGGTCTTGAACGTATTGCCGCAATTATGCAGGGTGTAAGCAACCTGTTTGAGGTTGATACAGTACGTAACATAATGCTGAAAATAAGTGAAATTGCAGGTATAAACTATAAAGAAAATGAAAAAACAGACGTATCTCTGCGTGTAATAACAGACCATATCAGAAGTACGGTATTCCTTATTTCTGACGGTGTTCTGCCGTCTAATGAAGGCAGAGGCTATGTACTCCGCCGTCTGCTCCGTCGTGCGGCACGTCACGGTAAATTAATTGGTATTAAGGAAAAATTCCTTTACACCGTTGCTGACACCGTAATAAACGAATCATGCAGTGCATATCCCGAACTGAAAGAAAAGGCAGATTATATCAAGAGAGTTATTAAAGAAGAAGAAGAACGTTTTGATAAAACCATTGACAGCGGTCTTGAAATTTTAGGTAAATATATCGAAACCTTAAAAGCGGAAAATAAAACCGTGCTTGCAGGTGAAGATGCATTCAGACTTTACGATACCTACGGTTTCCCCATCGACCTTACCATTGAAATTGCCGAAGAAAATAAAATGACTGTGGATATTGCAGGCTTTGAAGAAGCTATGCAGGTTCAGAGAACCAAGGCAAGAGAAGGCAGAAATGTCGGCGAAGGTGCAGGTTGGGACGATGATGTATTCGCAAGAATAAAAGGCGTAAAGACAGAATTTATCGGATACGACAACAATACCTGCGAGGCTGAGATTGTTGCTATGGCAAAGGATAATGCCGAAATCACAGAAGCAGTTGCAGGTGACAGCGTTATTATCGTTACCGACAAAACCGTATTCTATGGTGAAAGCGGCGGTCAGATAGGCGATACAGGTTGCATAACTTCAGAAACTGCAAAGCTTTGCGTTACAGATACCAAAAAGGCAGCTGATGGAAAATATCTCCACCACGCTGAGGTAAAAGAAGGTACACTTAAAACAGGTGATAAGGGTACTCTTGCAATAGATACAGAAAGACGTGATGCAATCCGCAGAAATCACTCAACAACTCACCTTCTGCAGAAAGCACTCAGAAAAATTCTGGGCGACCACGTTGAACAGTCAGGCTCTTACGTAACAGCTGACAGACTGCGTTTTGACTTCACTCATTTCACCGCAATGACAGCTGAAGAACTGAAAAAGGTTGAGGACGAGGTTAATAATGCAATTCTGGCGGCATATAATGTAGAGATATTTGAAACGGATATAGAATCTGCTAAAAAATTAGGTGCAATGGCTCTGTTCGGAGAAAAATACGGAAGCACAGTACGTGTTGTAAAAATGGGTGATTATTCCACAGAACTTTGCGGAGGTTGCCATCTGACAAATACTTCCTGTGCAGGTCTGTTCAAGCTTATAAGTGAGAGCGGTGTTGCGGCAGGTGTAAGAAGAATTGAAGGCGTAACCGGTGCCGGCGTAATGAAATATATCCACGATAAAGACAGTATTATAGAATCTGCAGCAGCCGTACTTAAAACTTCACCGGCAGATATTGCTGTAAAAGCAGAAGCTGTAATGGGAGAAATGAAAGAACTGCAGAGACAGCTTGACGCCGCAAAATCAAAAATGGCGGGTAACATAGCAGGCGATTTACTTGCAGCTGCAAAAACAGTAGGCGAAATCAAAGTAGTTACCGCAAAAATAGACGGTATGGACGCTGACGGACTCCGTAAATTAGGCGACAGCCTCAAGGAAAAAGAACCTAAATTACTGGCAGTTCTGGCAGGCGTAAAAGACGATAAAGCTGTACTTGTTGCAATGGCATCTGCTGAAGCGGTAAAAGCCGGCGTACACGCAGGAAACATAATCCGTGAGGTTGCAAAAGCAGCAGGCGGAGGCGGAGGCGGTAAGCCCGATTCAGCACAGGCAGGTGCAAAGGATATAGCAAAAATTGATGATGCACTTGCGATAGTGGAAGGACTGTTGAAATAATTTCACTGAAAGGAGATTAACGTGAAAAATAAGCGGCACATATCACTGCTTCTTGCCCGGGGCAGTACCTTTGTACGGCACCACTCGCTTCTAAGCAGCAATCTGCACCACTTCTTTTCCACGTTATGATTTGTGCCGCAGTGCGGCTGAAAGGAGATTATTATGGAAGACTGTGTTTTTTGTAAAATAATAGCGGGAGAAATCCCATCTGAAAAGATATACGAGGACGATGCGGTTTATGCCTTTGCGGACATAAGCCCCGTAGCTCCCGTACACATTCTGATAATTCCCAAAACTCATATTTCTTATATAAATGAGATAAACGAAGAAAACAGCGGAGTTATCGCAAAGATATACGAAGCAGCGGCTAAAATAGCTGCAGAGCAGGGGATAGCACAGGACGGATACAGAATAGTGACAAACTGCGGCGAAAGCGCAGGACAGACCGTTCATCACATACATTTCCACCTGCTTGGAGGCAGAGATTTAACCTGGCCTCCGGGATAAGAAAAAATGAATATGAAATGACCCCAAAAAGTCTGACTTTTTGGGGTCATATTAATTTAAAATTCTAAACCGTTTTTACCTGTCTGTTTTTTCAATTTTCTTTTTATCTGAGTATCTTCAAGCTTGCTGTAGAGTACGGGGATAAATACAAGTGTCAGCACAGTTGATACTACCATACCGCCGAATACGGTGAAAGCCAGGGGTTTCATCATTTCGGCACTCTGTCCGTTTGACAGCATTGTGGGTATATATGCAAGTACGGTGGTAAGAGTTGTCATAAGTATGGGACGAAGTCTGCTTCGACCGGCGGTTATGAGAAGCTCGCGTCTTTCATTTGCCGGCTTTTCGTGATAATTTTCATCTTTTGACGTATTTACGAAATCAAGCAGTACGATAGCGTTGTTAACAACCACACCGGCAAGCATTATAAGTCCTATAAATGCTGTTATACCGAAATTTGCACGTGTCAGCACAAAAGAAAGTATAACGCCTATCATTGCAAGCGGTATGGTGAATATAATCACAAAAGGTTGCGAAAGTGATTCAAACTGTGCCGCCATTACCATATATACCAGGAGTATGCCGAGCATAAGAGCCATTGCAAGTGCGGAGAAGGAAGTCTGCATACTTTCCATATCGCCGCCGAATTCAATTGAATATCCTCCGGGAAGCTCAATTTTATCGGTTATACTTTTAACCTCGGCATTGATGCTTGATAAGCTTCTGCCTACAGAGGCGGCACTTACGGTAACGTAAGGCTTCTGATTGTCACGGGTTATTGACACAGGACCTTCGGCATCTGTTATATTTGCTATATCACCTATAGTTATCTGTGCGCCGGTTGCCGTAAGAAGACGGATACTCTTTAAATTATCTTTTGTTTTTCGGTATTTTTCAGGTATCTGCACTCTTATATCATATTCTTCGCCGTCCTCACGGTAGGTAGAGGCAACGGACCCCTCCAGGGCGCTTTTTATAAGACCCGAGGCAGAAGCTGTTGTCAGACCGTATTTTGAAAGCTTCATACGGTCAAGCTGAATCTGAATTTCGGGTTTGCTTGATTCAACGCTGCTTGTAACTTCACGCAATCCATTTACGTTTTTGATTTTTGCTACCACCTCATCGGCAAGAGCCGCCAGCTTTTCGTGTTCATCGCCTTTTATGTTAAGGGAGACACCGCCACCGTTGCCTATACTCATACCACCACCGTCGCTGACTGAAACTTGCGCACCGGGAATATTTCCGATAGAGCTTCTGATTTCGTCCATAAGCTCGGTGAGACTTTGTTTTCGCTTGGTTTTATCGGTGACTGTAAGGCTTATAGTACCTGTATAACTACTTGATCCACCCATAGACATAATTCCGCCCGAACCGACCGTTGTGTATACATCGGTTACCTCGGGGTGCAGAGATACTATACCTTCAATCTGATGTACAACAGCATCTGTGTCATCAAGCAGAGTGCCCTTGGGCATTTCAACGCTGACATTTATCTGTCCCGAATCCGCAGTACCCATAAATTCAAAGCCGATAAAGGGCACAAGACACAGACAGAAAACGAGAGTAGCTATAGCAAGCGATACGGTTTTTCTTCTGTGAGACAGGGCATAGCGAAGGGCTTTTTCATATAAATCTGTAAGCTTCTTTATTCCGTTTTCAAAAGGCTCTAGCCATTTTTTAAGTTTAGTGTCCTCACTTTCAACCGGCAGTTTTGAGGCGATTGCCGGCACCACAAGAAGTGTTACCATAAGTGAGGCGAGCTGTGAAAATACTATAACAAGAGCCATTTCGCGGAATATGATACCTGCCATATCGTTTACAAAAGCAACGGGCAGATATACGATACAGGTGGTAAGAACAGAAGCGGTGATAGCACCTGTAACCTGCTTTGCACCATCTATTGCCGCCTGCCGTGCAGGCAGACCTTCGCTTCGCATTTTAAAGATATTTTCGAGCATAACGATGGAGCTGTCAACCAGCATACCCACGCCCAGCATCAGACCGGCAAGAGATACCATATTTACGGTTATACCGCAGAAATACATTGCCGCAAAGGTAGTGATGATTGAAGTGGGGATTGATATTGCCATGACCAGAGTTGTGCGGATGCTACGCAGGAAAAACAGCAGGATTATTACTGCCAGCAGACCGCCGATTATTGCATTTTCGGCAACGCTTTTTACCGTCATAAGAATGGTGTCTGCCTGGTCGAAAATCATACGGATTTCCACATCGGGATTTTCGCGGCGGATTTTTTCAAGCTGTTTTTTTACCGAATCCATAACCTGTACCGTATTGGAACCGGACTGTTTCTGTATACTTACCGTAATACAGTTTTCATCGTTAAGACGGCTGTATTCGGTGATTTCTTTTGAGGTATCGTTTATTTTTGCAATATCACGAAGATATATGACTGTTCCGTTTGGCAGAGTAATGGGCACAAACTCAAGATCGTTTAAAGACATAAACTCGCCGAGAGTACGGACGCTGAGAGATTTGCCGGTGCTTTCCACATTTCCGCCGGAGGAGTTTACATTATCACTGCGGAGTGCATTTGTAATATTTGCAAGACCTATTCCGTAAGCGGACATAGCGTTTGGGTCGACGTCAATCTGAATTTCGCGGTCTTCACCACCTGTTACACTTACAGAAGCAACACCGGAAATACTTTCAAGCTTACTTGCGATTTCATCTTCAGCAAAGGTTTTAACCTGAGACGGAGTGCTGTTTTTCTTTGATATACTTATTGTACCTACAGCCATCATACTGGGATCGAGCTTGAATATGGTGGGGTCGTTCATATCATCGGGTAGAACATAGCTTATCATTTCAAGCTTTTCGCGCATATCCATAGAGGCTATATCCATATCTGTACCATATTCAAATTCCGCCATAACCATAGAGTTTCCCTCAGAGGTAGATGAGGTTATGTTTTTTATATTGCTTGTGGAGGCAATAGCCTGTTCGATGGGTTTTGTTACGATATTTTCCATTTCCTGAGGCGCAACACCGCTGTAAGAGGCAGAAACAACCGCCATGGGCATTGTCATATTTGGAAACATATCTATAGGCAGACTTGTGAAGGAATAAAGACCTATTACCACAAACACAAGAACTACCATAGCCATTGCAACAGGACGTTTAACAGATAATTTACTGATATTCAATGCTGTCGCCTCCTTAGTTTTCCACTACATTAAGCACGCAGTCTTCTGTTATGAAATCCTTACCCTTTACAACAACATCCTCGCCGCCTGAAAGACCACTTAAAATCTGGGCATAGTCATCATTGGCAATACCTACGGTAACTGTAATTTTTTCGGGTTTGCCGCCATTATTTATGTAAACAAAGGATTCGTCATTTTTGGTAGTGATTGCAGCGGCGGGAATTATAACTGCATTTTCGGCTATTCCCGTAGCGAGCATAACATCGGCAACCATACCGCCTTTAAGCTTGCCGTCGGCATTACTTACATGAATTTCAGCGGCAAACATACCATTGTATGCAGACGGGCTGACTGCGTATATAACGCCGTCTATACCGTCAATACCCGCGGAAGAAACCGAGACTGTTGCCGGAGTTCCCTGCTGCACGTTTGAAATCGTATTTTCGGAAAGGCTGATTTCTATGGTAACGCCGTTTAAATCCACGATTGTAACAGAGGTGCCGGCAGGGGAGGCAATCTCACCGAGACTTATATTTTCAGCGGAAATTTTACCTGCTACAGGCGCGGTTACAATGGTATTATTAACAGCCTGTTTTGCAATGTTAAGAGCTGCCTGAGCCGAAGCTACCTGCGCTTTTGCACTCTTGGCATTTTCGGGATTGATTACGTTTTTGGTAAGGGCAAGATTTTGCTTTGCAGAGTTATAGTTTGCCTGTGCATTGGTATAACGTGTTTTTGCCGCATCAAGTGCAGTTGTAAGATTGATTTCGGCGTTTTTATACTGCTGAGTTGCGCTGTCTAAAGCGAGCTTTGCGGAATCAACGCTCTGCTGAGCGCCGATTTTTGCGGAATGCAGCTGTGCTTCTGCTGATTTATATGAATTTTCCGCATTTTCAAATGTTACTTTAGAAACGGCACCGGTATTATAAAGTTCTTTTGTACGTTCAAAATTAAGCTTTGCAGTATCGTAATTTGCCTGAGCTGCAGCGGTTGAAGCGTTGGAATTAAACAGCTCTAAGGCATTGTCATAAGCCATCTGTGCCTGCTCAAGCGCATTTTTAGCCTGAGTTATATCAATTCTGCTGTCGAATGATGCCTGAGCACGGTCAAGAGCCGCTTTTGAATCATTCAGTTCGTTTGTAGCTGCTGTAAGTGCCTGTTCAAGTTGAGCTATACTCTGTTGTGCGCTACCGCCTACGGTACGTTCGTAGTTTGCAACAGCGGAGTTATAGGAAGCCTGCGCCTGATCAAGCTGAAGGCGTTGGTCGGTGGATTCAATTTCAAATAAAACTTCACCGGCTTCTACCGATTTTCCGATTTCCGTATAATCTGCAACAACCTTGCCGCTCGCTTTTGGTGTTACATTGATTTCGGAATTTGGTTTTACTGTTCCGGAATATGACGAATGTACGGAGAAATTGCGTATTTCGCTTTTCTGTGTGGTTACTGTAACCTGCGGTGCATCGCCTGCATTTTTTTCGCCGCTATTCTTGCCGCAGGCGGAAAACAAGAAAGCAGCTGTCATAAATATTATTAATGTTTTTTTCATTTTCAAAAACCTCCTTAATACAGATAAGACATCTCGAAGCTTTTTATTGCAGTATATACCAGCATATCGACACCGGCGGCGGAAAGTTTTACATTTTCTGTTTCCTGCCAGCTCTCATCAAGGTCGAGTTTGGCAATAAGTCCGAGGTCATACTGCTTCTGATTGATTTCGTAGGTTTTTTCTGTAAGTGTAACGCTTTTTTTTGTAATTTCGGCATCGCTGATTTGGTTTTGCATTTCATTATATGCATTATAAACTTTCATTTCAGCTTCAGCCAGTGCTTTTGTAAGCGAGGCGTTTGCAAAGTCAAGAGCCGTCCGGGCGTTTTTATAGGTATATGTATTAGGAGAGTACCAGGCATTTGCTGCAGAGAAAGTGGCTTCCGCAAGCTCCTTCTGCAGTCTTGCGGCTTTTATGGCAAGATTATTTTTCTTTGCCTCTGCAATGGCTTCTTCGAGAGTAATTTCGGGGACCGCAGGAAGAGTCATTATAATGGGAGTAAATGTTGTTTCAGCTGATACAGGCAGTCCGACTGCGGCTTTCAGCTGTGCAAGCGAAAGCTCAAGAGAACGCTGTGCGGAGTCATGAGTTGCCTTTGCACGTGCAAGGGTGTTTTCGGCAACCATAACCTCATATTCTGACACAAGCCCGAGAGACAGCTGCGTTACAGCGGTGTTATAACGCTCTGTTGCAGTTGCGAGAGAAGCTTCGGTAATCTTAATGCGGCCCAGATTATTCATATACATATAATATCCGGTTTCAACTCCCATTCGGGTACTGTATTCCGTAAGTTTAAGGGTTTCCTTTGCGATTTCCAGCGAGGTTTTTGCCGCAAGGTAGGGCACACCTTTTTTTACAAGCGAAAGCTCGTATGTAGCATAGGAATTTGCAAAACTGTTGTATCTGTTTTTTGCATATAAATCAAAGGCTTCATCCTCCTTTGCCTCGTTCTGAGCAACATCTGAGCGTGCCGCAATAACTGCAGTATGATTTTTAAGTGCATACTCAATTGCCGATTCGAGATTTAGTTTTTCCGGATAAACCGGATTGTTTTCAGCGGCGGTGCAGAAAATCCCCGAAAAGACTGCAAACGCCGTAATAAGCGGTATCAGCTTAAATTTCATTCTGATTCTCTCCTTTTATTTGTTTGATGTCGATAAATCCATTAGCCAGGCGGTAATATCCTCCAGAACTGAGGTGTTTATCGAATAAATAATGTTTTGTCCCTCTTTTGTACCGATAATAAGACCTGCCGATTTCAGTACGGAAAGATGATTGGAAATACTCGGCCATGACATATCAAACCGTAAAGCAATATCACCGGCTGACATATCACCGCTTTTGAGCATTGCAAGTATCTGCCGTCTGGTTGTATCGGCAAGAGCTTTAAATACACAGGGCATCAGGATTCCCCCTATCTTGATGTGTTTAGATATTTAGGTAAATTTCTAAATATGTATATCAGTATACATCTTTGGAGGGAAAAAGTCAATAGGAAATTTATATATTTTTTATAACGTGAATAGGATAAACTTTGGTATATTTACGACGAAAAAAGAGTATATATTAAAAAGATAATACGCAATGAAAGGATGATTTATATGGAAGAAAAACGGAATTTACTGCACAATGTAATTATGGAAGGACGGAAAAAGCTTTCGGTTTCGGGGGTTGAGGACGTAGACAGCTTTGACGAACACGAGGTGGTTGTTTATACCAATATGGGGCTTATGGAAATAAAGGGCAGGGATATTCATATGAATAAGCTGAGTCTTGAAACGGAAGAAATTGTTTTAGAAGGCGAATTTTCTTCCATAGCGTACATAGAAGAAGGGGAAACTAAGAAAAAAACGGGATTTTTTGCAGGACTGCTTAAGTAAACACTGATGTTGAAAAAGGGGGTGAGGCTGTGCCGGTGAGCGTAAGTGAGCAGACGATAGTTTTTACCGGCTGCATTCTGTCGGGGCTGATAATAGGCATTTTATATGATATAATAGGTGCTCTGCGAAACGGATTGCGGCTGAGGCGCGTTGTCGCCTTTATGCTGGACTGGATTTTCTGGCTTATCTCTGTTGTAATATTTTTTGCCACGCTGTATATTACCTGTGGCGGAAAAGCAAGCTGGTATGCCCCGCTCGGTGGGGTATTGGGATTGGCATTTTACTATGTTTCGCTGAGTCGCTTTTTTCTGCCGCCCGTTACGTATATTGTGACGTTTTTGCGTAAGCTTACGATGAAGCTCCTGATGCTTTTTATCCGTCCGATGAAATGGATTATAAAGCTTTTGATAAAAATATTCCGTCATGTTGTAAAAAACATACAAAATACACAAAAAAAACAAAGAAAATTCGTTAAAAAAACCCTTGAAAAAATAAGGCGTTTTGGTGTAATATTAAAGATGTATTAATTAAATGGGAAATTGTAATCTTTTTTTAAAAATATCTACCGAAAATGAACGGAGAAAAAAGAATGAAAAAAGTTAATAAAATAACGGGAAAACTTGCCGCAGTAGTTATTGTGGCGGCATTTGCTGTATATTTCATATTTGCCATGGTTGACACCGGAAATGCTATTCACAACAGCGAAGCGTTACTTGATTCATATAAGACTGCTATTACTGAACAGGAAATACTTGAAGAAAGTATTGAACGTGAGGAAGAAATGCAGGGGACAGATGAGCAGATAGAAAAAATAGCGAGAGAAGAGCTCGGACTTTGTAAAAGTAACGAGAAAATATATGTCAGTACTTCGGACTGAGTTATAAGGGGTTTAATTAAATCAAATAAACTTGCTGAAAACAGCAATCATTATTTCAAAGGAGGAAAAATATCGGTATGCCACTTAAAGAGGGAACAACCGTAGAGGGAAAAATTAAAAGCATTGCTCCCTTCGGTGCATTTGTGGAATTACCCGGCGGGGCTACGGGACTGGTACATATTTCCGAGGTTTCTCTTGATTATGTACAGAATATCAACGATTATCTGAAAGAGGGGGAAACTGTAAGGGTCAAAGTAGTTTCTATTGACGATAAGAAAAAAATCAATCTGTCAATTAAGAAGGTTCTGGAAGAGGAAAAGAAAAAAACTTGTCGTCCGGCGGATATTGACTGGTCAAGACCGCAGAATACCGGAATGTCTTTTGAAGATATGCTGTCAAAATTCAAGCAGGAAAGCGATGAAAAAATCAGCACACTGAAAACAGCGGTTAAAGAAACAAGAAGACCGCGTACATAAAGAATGTAAAGCATCTGCAAGGAAACAATGCGGATGCTTTTTATTTGCGATTAAAGAAAAAGGAGTAATTATCTTGCAGATGTGGGTTGTACTTATAGCGTTATACGGAATTTTCAAGGGACTCAGAGATCCGGTGAAGAAAAAGGCGCTGGAGAAAAACGGAGTGCTTGAAACCTTGTTTTTGTATGTGCTTTTCGGGTTTTTGATGTGTATTCCATTTTCGCCTGATGCTTTTGAAATTCCGCCGAAATATATCGGATTTATATTCATAAAATCAGCAGTTGTTTTTGTGGCATGGACGGCTTCGTTTGTGTCGGTCAAAAAGCTTCCTGTAAGTCTTTACGGAATACTGGATACGTCACGCGTTATATTCTCTATTCTTTTCGGCGTTATCCTGCTGGGCGAGAGTATTACGCTGCAGAGCGGTTCGGGACTTTTGCTTGTAGTTGCCGGATTGTATATGGTAAATGCTAAAAAAGGCGGTGACACTGCAGGCGACGGAATGAAATATGTGTGGATTACACTTTTGTCATGTGTATTTAATGCCGTATCGGGAACGATGGATAAAATGCTGATGTCTACGGGAGAGATAACAAGCTCTCAGCTTCAGTTCTGGTTTATGCTGCTTTTATCGGTTATGTATTTTGTATATATAAAAGCAAGGGGAGAGAGGATAAATTTCCGCACAGGACTTAAGAATACCGCAATATATATAATCAGTGCCCTGCTTATACTGGGTGACCGTATACTTTTTGTTGCCAACAGTGACCCACGCAGTATGGTTACAGTAATGACGCTGATAAAACAATGTTCAGTACCGGTAACAATAATATCGGGTATGCTTGTCTATAAAGAGAAAAATATACTTTATAAACTGATTTGTGCCGCAATTATCATAGCGGGAATACTTATTGCCACGCTATAAAATCGGGCAAAAGGTTGACACCCGGGGGAATTTGTGTTAGAATATATTTATGGAGCGAAAGGAAGGAATACGTATGAAAAAGCTTATATTATTTTTACTTATTCTGCTGACGGGATGCGGCACGAAAGCTCCTGCACCTGTACAGGAGCCTTCACCGACTCCGACACCTGCCAGGGTAACGCTTACGGCGGTAGGCGATAATCTGATACATTCACCCATATACAAGCAGGCGAATCAACGTGCCGGCGGAAACGGATATAGTTTCTACAATGCTTATGTAAATATGGAGGACTATATCTGCGGTGATATTAATATAATTAATCAGGAGACTCCCATAGGAGGAGTGGAGCTGGGGATTTCTTCATACCCCACATTCAACTCACCCTATGAGCTGGGAGAAACCCTTATAGATCTGGGATTTAACGTAATAAACCATGCTAACAACCATTTTTACGATGCCGGAACGGACGGAGCAGAAAATTCTATGGCGTTCTGGGAATCCAATAACATTCCCGTAATCGGAGTAAATCCGGAAAATGTGGCGTATATTGAAAAAAACGGGCTTAAATTCGGGATTGTTGCTTATACCTATGGTAGTAACCTGGGTAGAGGCGGAGAAAGCGAATACAGCCTTTCTTGGATGGTAAGGGAAACGATTGAAGAAGAGCTTACACAGATTCGAGAAAATTGCGATATTATGATAGTAAATTATCATTGGGGAACCGAATATACTATGGATTACAGCGAGGAGCAACGGGAGTATGCACAACTTGCGGCAGACTGCAATGCTGATCTGGTGATAGGTCATCATCCCCACGTAATTCAGCCGGTGTGTGAGCTGACTCGTGCTGACGGAAAGCTTATGCCGGTGGCGTATTCTCTGGGGAATTTCATTTCCTCACAGGACGAGCCTATGTGTATGCTTGGCGGAATGCTGACGGCGGTTTTTGAGGGAGTGCCGGGAAATGCGGAGCTGACTGAGGTCGGATTTGCTCCCGTGATTACTCATTTCGGCAAAAAATATTCGGATACAAAAGTGTATCTGTGGGACAACTATACAAGAGAAAAAGCAGAAACTCACGGACTTGCAGGATTCGGATATGATTATATATCAGAGCTGATAGAAGAAACGGTAGATAATAAATATTTATCCGCAGGACACGAATTTGTACATAGATAAGGTGATGAATATGGCGGGCGAACAGTTTTTTGAAGAAGCCGAAAAATATATGTACGGCAAAGAAGTTAAGTGTAATTATACAAAGGCGGTGGAGCTGTATACAGCCGCAGCGGAGGAAGGAAACCTTCGGGCTATGCATAAGCTGGCGGTAATATACCGTGACGGCGAAATCGTAATAAAAGACGATGAAAAAGCACTTTTTTATTTTGAAAAATGTGCAGAGACGGGCGATAATGCCTCGCTGTTCAGACTGGCGGTGATGTACCGTAATGGAGAGATAGCGGAAAAAGATACGGCAAAAGCAAAGGAGCTTTATCTTAAAGCGGCACAGCAGGGATTTGACAAGGCGCAGAATAATCTTGGAACAATGTATAAAGAAGAAGGAAATTTCACCGAATCAGCATATTGGTATAAGCAAGCGAAAAATCAGGGAAACGAAGCCGCGGCAAAAAACCTCGAAAATATGCTGGAATACAATGCAGATGCAATTTATGCTTTAGCCTGTGATGCTACAGAAACTGAAGCAGAGGCTCTGTTTGAGAAAGCCGCAAAGCTCAATCACTCAGCGGCGATTAAAAAGCTTGCGGATATAAAAGCCTCAAGAGGCGAGGAAGCCGAGTCGCTTTATATCAGGGCAGCAGGGCTTGGAGATACAGAGTCAGCAGAAATTCTGGGAGATATGTATTTTGAAAAATCGCTGAAAATCGCTGAAAAATACTATAAAACAGCGGCAGAAAAAAGCGAGTCGGCGGCAAGAAAGCTGGCGGCATGCTATACAGATGACAGAAGGATTTTCAAGAAAAAAGCTAAAGCTGAAAAAATTCTTGAAAATCTAAGATAAATATTTAATTGCAGAAAGGAATTTTGAAAAATGGAAAAAATTACTCTTGATTACAGCAGAGCAGTATGCTCCTGCGAGGTTGAAAAATTGTGGTATGCTGTAGAGGCGGCACATAATACGCTTCATAACGGCACGGGTGCGGGCAATGATTTTTTAGGCTGGGTTAAGTTGCCTGAAAATTACGATAAGGAAGAATATGCGAGAATAAAAGAAGCCGCAAAGAAAATCAGAGAGGACTCACAGGTTCTTGTTGTTATAGGAATAGGCGGTTCATACCTGGGTGCAAGAGCAGCTATAGAGGCTTTAAACAATAATTTCTATAATCTTAAAGCCGAAGGACCGCAGATACTTTATGCAGGAAATTCCATAAGCTCTACATATCTTGCGGAACTTTGCGATTATCTTAAAGATAAAAGCTTTTCAATTAACGTAATATCAAAATCCGGCACTACAACAGAACCGGCGATAGCTTTCCGTGTTTTAAGAAAAATGCTGGAAGAAAAATATACGGCAGAGGAAGCAAAAGGTCGTATTTATGTTACTACAGACAAGGAAAAAGGTGCTCTTAAAGGACTTGCCGATAAAGAAGGTATGCAGACCTTTGTTGTACCCGATGACGTAGGAGGTAGATTCAGTATTTTTACAGCTGTAGGACTTCTTCCCATAGCAGTAGCGGGCATTGATACCGATGCTATGATGAAAGGTGCAAAAGACGCTTATGAGGAGCTCGGTGTGCTGTCAAAGGAAAACCCCTGCTATAACTATGCGGCAGTAAGAAATATCCTGTATAACAAGGGTAAAACAACTGAAATAGTAGCTAACTATGAGCCTAAACTTCATTATTTTGCTGAATGGTTCAAACAGCTTTTCGGCGAGAGCGAAGGTAAGGATAATAAAGGTATATTCCCGGCGGCAGTTGATTTTTCAACTGACCTGCATTCTATGGGTCAGTATATTCAGGAAGGCAGAAGAAATATATTTGAAACCGTACTGAACGTAAAAACACCCGAGAAGGACGTAGTAATTGAGGCTGATGCAGAAAATGCAGACGGTCTGAACTTCCTGGCAGGAACAACCGTAGACAGCGTAAATAAAAAAGCATTCTTAGGAACTCTTGCGGCACATACTGACGGAGGAGTACCGAATATCGTTGTAAATATCCCGAAACTTGATGCATATAATTTCGGTTATATGATATATTTCTTTGAGAAAGCCTGCGGTATCAGCGGTTATATTTTAGGCGTAAACCCCTTCAACCAGCCGGGCGTTGAGGCGTATAAAAAGAATATGTTTGCACTTTTAGACAAACCCGGTGCGGATAAGAAATTCAAAGAAGAACTTGAAGAAAAACTGAAAGATTTGCTTTAATATAAACAAAAAAGGCGTACCTCAAAGCGAGGTACGCCTTTTGTATTTAAAATAAACTGCTGCCGCCTATAAATTCTTTTATGATAGATGACGGTGGTATCAGAGAGGCATCTACGGGGTCAAAGCTGTCTGCCGCTGAAAGAATATTGCGGACGGTTTCTATTTCTTCAAAATCATCGGGAACATCTGCTAAAATTTTATGCAGATGCGGGCGATAGACCGCCGGTTCGTAC
>JAZOTK010000021.1:0-3094 GCA_045657605.1 Clostridia bacterium | reverse complement strand
AACCGTACATATATCGCCTGTGTACATCTTAACCGGATCACCTGTTTTTTCTCCACGTCTGAATGCTGTTGTGGGATATACCGGACTTGCGATTATATCGAATTTTTCAAATACGTTTTCAAATTCCTGTTTTATAAGTGCACGCACCTGCTGTGCTTTTTTGTAATATGCATCGTAATATCCTGAAGACAGGGCATATGTTCCCAGCATTATACGGCGTTTTACCTCATCACCGAAGCCTTCGCCCCTGGATTTGAAATACATATCTGTTATATCTTCATATTCTTTTGTACGGTAACCGTATTTCACACCGTCATATCTTGCCAGATTTGAGCTTGCTTCAGCGGATGAAATTATATAATATGCCGCAAGCGCATAATCCGTAACGGGCAGGCTGATTTCGTGTACCTCAGCTCCCATGCTTTCAAGAAGTTTTACTGCCTCTGTTACCTTCTGGGCAACTCCTTCATCCACGCCTTCAAAATATTCTTTCGGAAGTGCTATCTTAAGTCCTTTTACATCATTTACAAGAGCCTTTGTATAATCGGGACGTGCCACATTCAGGCTGGTAGAATCCATTTTATCATAAGCAGAAATTATGTTCATAATATGAGCCGCATCTGTGGCGTCTTTTGTTATAGGCCCTATCTGGTCAAGTGAAGACGCAAACGCCACAAGCCCATAGCGGCTTACCATACCGTATGTGGGTTTAAGTCCCGTTACACCGCAGAATGATGCCGGAAGTCTTATACTTCCTCCCGTATCGCTACCCAAAGCGAAAAATGCCGAATCAGCCGCAACACACGCACCGCTGCCGCCGCTGGACCCACCCGGGACATAATCTGTATTATGAGGGTTTTTCACTTCACCGAAATATGAGGTTTCATTGGAAGAGCCCATTGCAAACTCGTCCATATTGGTTTTACCTATAAGTACACAATCCGCCTGCTTTAATTTTTCTGAAACGAAAGCGTCATAAGGCGGTTTGAAATCCGCAAGCATTTTTGATGCACAGGTTGTAGCAATATCTTTTGTTATAATATTATCTTTAATTGCAAACGGCACACCTGCAAGAGGTGATACTTCTTCTCCCCCTGCTATTTTTTCATCTACACGCAGAGCCTGTTCCATTGCTACTTCTTCTGTTATTGTAATATACGCGTTAGTTTTTTCGTTAACCGCTTTTGCTCTTGTGATTGCTTCCTTTGCAACCTCGGTTGCCGAAATTTCTTTATTTTTTATCTTAGCCGCAATCTCCGCAGCTGTCATCGTCATTATATTCAACTTACGGTTCCTCCTATTCTACAATCTTAGGCACGCTGAAACATCCCGCTTCTTTTTCGGGTGCATTACTCAGCAACGCTTCTCTGTCGATTGATTTACGTACTGTATCCTCACGGAATACGTTATTTACCGGAATGGCATGAGCCGCCGGTTTTATATCTGCCGTATCAATTTCACTTAGCTTGTCCGCAAATGTAATTATTGCCGCCATATCTTCTGTAAGCTTTTCTTTTTGTTTGTCCGAAATATGCAGTCTTGCAAGCTTTGATACATATTCCACATCTTTCTGTGTTATTTTCATTGTTTAACCTCCAAGCATATTTTTAAAATCAGATTCACTTATTATTTTTATACCGAGTTTCTGTGCTTTATCAAGCTTACTGCCTGCCGCTTCGCCTGCCAGCAGATAATCGGTTTTTGCCGATACACTGCCCGAAACCTTACCGCCACGTTCCTCAATAAAAGCTTTGGCTTCATTACGGGTGAAGGTTTCAAGAGTTCCCGTCAGTACAAAGGTTTTCCCTTCAAAAACTCCTCCGGTTTCGCCTTGCTCCTCAGTCATTTTCACTCCTGCATTTTTAAGCTTTTCAATAAGCCCTGCGTTATCCTCGTTTTTAAAATATTCTACTATACTGTCAGCCATTTTACCCCCAACCTCGGGTATAGCTGTTATTTCTTCTGCTGTCGCTCCCATAAGTGTATCAATATTACCGAAATGTCTTGCTATAGTTTTTGCCGCACCCGACCCTATCAGTCTTATTCCAAGTCCGAACAAAACTCTCGCTAGTCCGTTTTCTTTTGATTTTTCAATGGAACTTATCAGATTTTCAGCAGATTTTTCGCCTTGCCGTTCAAGGGTTACTATATCTTCTTTTTTTATAAAATACAAATCCGCCGCATCACGTAGTATTCCGTTTTCTACAAGCTGTTCTACCACGGCAGGACCCATTCCTTCAATATCCATAGCATCACGGCTCGCAAAATGTATCAGATTCCGCAGACGCTGTGCAGGACACGCCGCATCGGTACATCTCGTTGCCGCTTCTCCTTCTTCTTTTACAACGGGAGCACCACATTCCGGACAAAACTTTGGCATTTCAAATATTTTTTCGCTACCGTTCCTTTTCTCGGGAAGCGAACATACAATTTCGGGAATTATATCTCCCGCCTTGCGGACAATAACCCTGTCGCCTATTCTTATATCTTTTTCTCTTATATTATCTATATTATGAAGTACCGCACGGCTGACAGATGTTCCGGCTATTCTTACCGGTGTCAGCTTTGCATTCGGAGTCAGCACTCCCGTTCTGCCTACCTGTATTATTATATCCTCTAAAAGCGTTTCCTTCTCCTCTGCCGGAAACTTATAGGCAATCGCCCATCTGGGAGATTTTGCCGTACTTCCAAGCTGACTACGCAGGCTCAGGCTGTCCGCCTTTACCACGCTACCGTCTATATCAAAAGGATAATCCGCTCTTTTCTTACCTATTTCCGAAATTGCTTCAAAAATCTGTTTGCTACCGCAGAGCACCTTTCTGTCGGGAACTGTTTCAAATCCTTTTTCCTGCAGATAATCAAGGCTGCTGCTGTGTGTTTCAAACTCCATTCCCCTTACCTGCTGTACGTTAAATATAAACACCTTAAGGTCACGGCTTTTTGTAATATTGCTGTCAAGCTGTCTTAGCGACCCTGCCGCCGCATTTCTCGGATTCGCAAAAAGACTTTGCCCCTCCGCTTCACGCTGTCTGTTAAGCCTCTCAAAGCTTTCTTCCGGCATATATACCTCGCCGCGGACTTCAATATATTCGGG
>JAZOTK010000020.1:0-9591 GCA_045657605.1 Clostridia bacterium | reverse complement strand
CTTATTTTGACCGGAATGTCGGGAGAAGCGCCGCAGACTCAGCAAACAGCAGCGTTTGACGGAGAAATAGTCAGGCTGCATGTTATTGCAAACAGCAACAGCGAAGCGGATCAGAGGCTGAAACTTAAGGTGCGTGATGCGGTGCTGACAGCTGCCGGCGAAGAAATATCGGAGGCAAAGACGGAAGAAGGCCTGAACAGTGCTGTAAAAAACCGACTGAAACTGATAGAAGCTGCCGCCGCAAAGGTAATAGCCGACGAAGGTGCCGGATATGGTGTTGTAGCTGAATTTGGTGTTTTTGAGTTTCCGGCAAGAACATACGGGAATGTAACCTATCCTGCCGGAGAGTATAATGCTGTACGTGTCGTCATAGGTGAAGGTGCCGGAAATAACTGGTGGTGTGTGCTTTTTCCGCCGCTTTGTTTTACTGACGAAAGCTACACGGCAACGGCAAATATTCCTGAAGAAAACGGGAAAAAGTTTGAAGCAAAATTTAAGATTGCGGAGGTGCTGGGGCTGTAATGAGAAGATTTATTCCCATAATAATTATCATCTGTCTTTCTTTTGTAATTTCCGATATGATAAACGGCGGGAGAGAAAGACCTGCTGTGGAAAATTTTAAATAATACAATTGACACCGCCTGTATATTTGTGGTAAAATAGGTACAGGGGGTGTTTTTCTTGTATATTCCGTCAGATGTGATGTATATAATAAACAAAATTGAAGAAAACGGATTTGAAGCATATGCCGTAGGTGGGTGTGTCAGAGACAGCCTTCTCATGACAACGCCTCATGACTGGGATATATGTACGAGTGCATTCCCTCAGGAAATCAAAGAAATTTTTTCAGAGTTTCATACGATTGATACCGGAATAAAACACGGAACAGTTTCGCTTATTCTCGGCGGCGAGAGTTATGAAATTACGACATTCAGGTGTGACGGGGAATATGGGGATAACAGACACCCTGAATCGGTAACCTTTGTGCGTAATATCAGCGAAGATTTAAGCCGAAGAGATTTTACGGTTAACGCGATGGCTTATGCTCCCTCAAAAGGGATAGTTGACCTTTTTGGCGGAACAGAAGATTTAAAAAGAAAGCTCATTCGGTGTGTCGGTGACCCTGACACAAGATTTAATGAGGACGCGCTCAGAATTATGCGCGCGCTCAGATTTGCTTCTGTTTACGGGTTTGATATAGAAAAAGAAACAGCAAAGGCAGCTGCCGGAAATAAAAGGCTTCTTAAAAATATTTCCGCTGAACGGATAAATACAGAATTATGCAAACTGATTATGGGGAAAGGCGTAAAAAATATACTTGAAAAATTTTATGATATTTTTACAGTTTTTCTGCCGGATTTTGACCCTGAAAAAGTATACAGCGGCGATGAAAATCTGTATATAAGACTGGCGGCGATAGGAGACGTCTCTACGCTAAAGAAACTTAAGTTTGACAATAATACTGTGCGTATAGTCGATATTCTTCGCGGCGAGAAGAAAATACCGACAGATAAACCTTCTCTTAACAGACTTATAAACCGTATTGGATTTGAGGAATGCATACTGCTTGCAAGGTTTTTGAAAAAGTATGAGGTTATTCCTGTAATTGAAGAATTAAAGGGCAATCTTTTTTCTCTGAAAAATCTGGCGGTAAAAGGTGGAGATTTGTTAGAAGCGGGAATTGAGCCGGGGAAAAGAACGGGTGAAATACTCAAAATACTGCTTGATAAGGTAATAGACGGCGAGCTGGAAAATGAAAAAAAGAGTCTGCTTAATTATTTACAAAGGTTGACATAAAACCTGTTTTATGCTATACTAATATTATTGGTGAATTGGGGAAGGAGATCCTGAAATGTACGATAAAATTAAAGATATAAAAAGAATAGTAATCAAGGTGGGAACCTCTACGCTTGCTCATTCTACGGGAAGAATAAATCTCCGCCGTGTTGAAGGACTGACAAAGGTTATATCCGACCTGCAAAATATGGGTAAGGAAATTATACTTGTAAGCTCCGGCGCTATCGGAGTCGGTGCGGGAAGTATGGGAATGGCGGAGCGTCCCCGGGAAACTGTTGAAAGACAGGCAGCAGCGGCGGTAGGACAATGTGAGCTTATGAATCTCTACGGCAGAATGTTCGGTGAATACGGACATACGGTAGCGCAGATTCTTCTTACAAAAGATGTGGTAGAGGTAGAAAAATCAAAAACAAATGCAAAAAATACTTTTATGAAACTGATAGATTACGGGATTATCCCTATTGTAAATGAGAACGATACAATCTCTACAGAAGAAGCGGAGTTCGGCGATAACGACAGGCTGTCGGCTGTGGTTGCTATGCTTGCCGAAGCGGGACTTCTGATTATACTTACTGATATTGAAGGTGTATATGACAGCAATCCGAAGGAAAACAAAGACGCTAAGCTAATTGACCATGTAGAGCACGTAGACGATATAATGTGCGTTGCAGGCGGAGCGGGTACAAATCTCGGCACCGGCGGTATGGTAACAAAACTGCTTGCAGCAAAAATGGCGGGCGAGGTTGGTATACATACAATTATAATGGGCGGATGCAATCCCAAAAAGCTGTATGACGTAGTAAACGGCAAACCGGTGGGAACGCTTCTTGAAGCTGAAGGATAAGTTTGAAAGGTGAGATATTAATGAAGACACTTACAGAAATCGGAATTTCGGCTAAAGCGGCCGCAAGAGCTATGTGCCGTATTTCTTCAAAAACAAAAAACGAAGCGCTTTATGCAATGGCACAGGCGCTTATTGATAATACAGATATAATTATTGAGAAGAACTCTGTAGATACAGAAAATGCCAAAGCTAAGGGTATTACAAAATCTCTTCTTGACAGACTTACTCTTACACCCGAGAGAATAAAGCAGATGGCAGAAGGAATAAGACAGATAGCGGATTTATCCGATCCGATAGGCGAAGTAACAAATATGACGATGCGGCCTAACGGACTGCAGATAGGCAGAAAAAAAGTGCCTCTCGGCGTTATAGGAATTATATACGAGGCAAGACCGAATGTTACAGCAGATGCTGCGGCATTGACGCTTAAAACTTCAAATGCCGTGATTCTGCGAGGTGGTAGTGAAGCGATAAATTCCAATAAAATCCTTGTAGAGGTAATGAATAAAGCAATAACAGAGGCAGGTATGCCGGAAGGCGCATTGCAGCTTATAGAGGATACCGACAGAAAAACAGCGGTAGAGCTTATGAGACTGAATGAGTATGTGGATGTGCTTATTCCGAGAGGTGGTGCGGGACTTATCCGGACGGTGGTTGAAAATTCAACTGTGCCGGTAATTGAAACCGGAACAGGTAATTGTCATACCTATGTGGACGACAGTGCTGACCTTGAGATGGCACTTAAAATTGCAGTAAATGCGAAATGTCAAAGACCGGCGGTTTGTAATGCTATGGAAACCCTGCTTGTTGCAGAAAGTGTTGCAGAAAAATTCCTTCCTGAGCTTGAAAAAGCGATGGCTGAATATAATGTGGAAATAAGAGGCTGTGAGGTCACAAGAAAATATATTTCATCGGCAAAGGTGGCGACCGACGAGGATTATGCTACTGAATTTATAGATTATATACTGGCGGTTAAGGTTGTAGAAGGGCTTGACGAAGCTATTGAACATATAACGAAATATTCTACAGGACATTCGGAAGCTATAATCACTAACAGCTATGAAAACAGTCAGAGATTTTTAAATGAAATAGATTCTGCCGCGGTTTATGTAAATGCTTCAACGAGGTTTACAGACGGGTTTGAGTTTGGGTTCGGTGCAGAAATAGGTATCAGCACACAAAAGATGCACGCCAGAGGTCCTATGGGATTAGAAGCGCTTACTACGGTAAAATATGTAATTTACGGAAACGGACAGATAAGAGGATAAGATTATGAAATCTGTATATGTAGGAATGAGCGGCGGAGTGGATAGCTCTGTTGCTGCTCTGCTTTTGCTTGAAAAAGGATATAAAGTTACCGGATTTACCCTCGATTTATGGGAGAAAGAGGATAACAGGGATATTGCCGATGCGAAAAGCGTCTGTGAAAAGTTGGGTATTCCTCACGAAACCGTACAGCTTCACGAGCTTTTTCGCGAAAAAGTTATTTCTGAATTTTTGAATGAATATAAACTGGGAAGAACTCCAAATCCTTGCATTTTCTGTAATAAGCACATAAAGTTTGGTGCGATGGTTGAATATATAAAAGAGAAAAATGCGGATTTTGTTGCTACCGGACATTATGCACGGGTATGTGAAAAAGACGGAAGATATTTTTTCAGAAAAGGAATTGATGAAAAAAAAGATCAGACCTATATGTTTCACACGCTCTCGCAGGAGGTTATATCTAAAATTCTAATGCCTCTGGGAGAATATGTGAAAGAAGAGGTCAGGAGTATTGCAGAGAAAAATGGGTTTGTTTCGGCAAACCGCCCGGATAGCCAGGATATATGTTTTCTGGAAGGGGTTGCTTTGACTGATTTTATAAGAAAAAATGCACCCGGTCAGCTGAAAAAAGGAAATATTACCGATATAGCGGGGAATATACTCGGCACACATAACGGTATTTCGTGTTATACCATAGGACAGAGAAAAGGGCTCGGAATAGCTTCGGATAAAAAGATTTATGTTACAGCTGTTGATGCTGAGTCAAATACAGTAATTCTTGACGAAGAAAAATATATTTTTACGGACAGGCTTTATGCATCCGATATTAATTTCCAGCCTTTTGATACGCCTCGTGAACCTGTAGAGGTACAGGCGAAAATCCGATACGCCGCAAAACCGACAAAAGCGATGGTAATCCCTGATGAAAAGGGCGGAGCAATCGTAGAATTTACAGAAAAACAACGTGCCGTAACACCAGGTCAGTCGATAGTGTTTTATAATGACGATGTTTTGCTTGGCGGAGGAATTATAGAGAAGGCGTTGTAAATCCTTTTATAAATAAAAAATTCCGGAAATGTTTCCGGAATTTTTTTATGCCGTTTCCTCAGCTTTTTCTTCTCTTATAAGCTTCGGAGCTTTTCTTTCTTTTACAGAATCAATTGTTATAATACATTTTTTAATGCTTTCGTCGGAAGGAATGTCAAACATTACGTCGAGCATTACTTCTTCAAGGATTGACCGCAGACCACGGGCTCCTGTTTTTTTGGCAATAGCTTCACGAGCCACTTCCTTAAGAGCTTCTTCTTCAAACTCAAGCTCTACGCCGTCTATTTCAAACATACGCTTATATTGCTTAACAAGAGAGTTTTTAGGCTCTGTCAATATACGGACAAGTGCAGCCTCATCAAGAAGGTCGAGGGAGGCTATCATAGGCAGACGACCGACAAATTCGGGAATAAGACCAAATTTCAGCAAATCCTGAGGAGTTGTATAAGCAAAAGCATTCTCCTTTGTGATTTTTACGGATTCGCTCATTTCAGACTCAAAACCGAGGGTTTTCTTGCCTACTCTGTTTTGGATAATACGCTCCATACCGTCAAACGCACCGCCACAAATAAACAGTATATTTGTTGTGTCTATCTGCAGAAACTCCTGGTGAGGGTGCTTTCTGCCACCCTGTGGCGGTACAGAAGCAACCGTTCCTTCAAGAATCTTGAGAAGTGACTGCTGAACGCCTTCACCGCTTACATCTCTGGTTATTGAAGGATTTTCGCTTTTTCTTGTAATTTTGTCTATTTCATCAATATAAATAATACCACGCTGAGCAGCTTCAATATCATAATCAGCCGCCTGAATAAGACGGAGAAGTATATTTTCCACGTCTTCGCCCACATAACCGGCTTCTGTCAGTGATGTAGCATCAGCAATGGAAAAAGGAACTTTAAGAATTTTTGCCAGTGTCTGAGCAAGCAGAGTTTTTCCCGAACCGGTAGGACCGAGCAGGAGAATATTTGATTTCTGAAGCTCCACGTCTCCGGGGTTGGATTTGTATCCAAGTCTTTTATAATGATTGTATACAGCAACGGAAAGGACTCTTTTTGCTTTGTCCTGTCCGATAACATAATCATCAAGAATTTCCTTTATTTTAGCGGGTTTCGGAATATCACCGTCTATTACGGTTTCGGTATCCTGATTGTACACATCGGTCAGATAACCCATTAAATCCTCTACACACTCACTGCATATATAGGCTTCGGGACCCTGGATAAGCATACCGTTTATCTGCCCTTCGGCTCTTCCGCAGAAGGAACAAATTTTCTTTGACATATAATCACTCCAAATTTTTACTTTAATGGTTAAAAAAGGGCAGATTTGAAATCCGCCCCTTCTTTTTTCAGGATTTATCTTTTTGTTATTATCTTATCAATAAGACCGTATTCGAGAGCTTCCTGAGCTGTCATATAGTTGTCGCGGTCGGTATCCTTATCAATAACTTCAAGCGGTTTGCCCGTGTTTTCAGATAAAATTGTATTAAGTCTTTTTCTCATCTTTAAAATATTATCTGTATAAATCTTCAAATCAGTAGCCTGACCTTGTGTTCCGCCAAGAGGCTGGTGAATGAGGATTTCGCTGTTGGGCAGAGAAATTCTTTTCCCTTTTGCACCGGAGGAAAGAAGGAATGAACCCATACTTGCCGCAAGTCCTACACAAATCGTGGAAACATCGCATTTGATGTAGTTCATCGTGTCATAAATTGCAAGTCCTGCCGTTACAGACCCGCCGGGACTGTTGATATAGAAATTTATATCTTTATCGGGATCCTGGCTTTCAAGGAAAAGGAGCTGAGCTATAATTACCGAAGCGGAATCGTCCGTTACCTGGCCGTTTAAGAATATGATACGGTCAAGAAGTAATCTGGAATATATGTCGTAAGAACGTTCGCCTCTGCTCGTCTGCTCAATTACGTAAGGGATAGGTACATAATTATTTTCATACATTTGTATCAACCGCCTTTCTGTATGAATTGTGTTTTTAATTAAGCTATTTTTGTTTCAGCAACAAGAAAATCAATAACCTTTCTGGGCAGGATGCTTTCTTTTACCTGCTCCTCGTTTAATAATGAGCGTACTTTATCTTCTTCCATTTTGTACTGCTCTGCAATTTTCTTGATTTCTTCTGCAACATCTTCATCTGTTACAGTGATTTCTTCTGCTTTTGCAATAGCTTCAATTGCAAGAGAAATCTTAACGTCCTTTTCGGCACGTTCTTTGCTCTGTTCTCTGAAATCAGCTATACTGCTGCCTGTGTACTCAAGATACTGTTCAAATGTGATGCCGGGCATCTGAGCCTGGAGTCTGTAGCTTGTTTCGTTAATATAATCTTCAACCTGATTATCAATCATAGCCTGAGGAATTTCTACTTTAACCTTTTTGAGAACCTCGTCTATGATAACTTCTTCCTGGTCGCGCTGAGCACGTTTCTGAGCGTTTTCAAGAAGCTTTTCTTTTGTAGCATTTTTAAGTTCTTCAAGAGTATCAAATTCGCTTACATCCTTTGCAAACTCGTCGTCGATTTCAGGATACTGTTTGCATTTAATACCGTTGATTTTTACTTTGAATACTGCAGCTGCGCCTTTAAGCTCCTCAGAATGATATTCTTCGGGGAAGGTAACATTTACATCAAATTCCTCACCGAGAGTGTGGCCGATAATCTGGTCTTCAAAACCGGGGATAAACTGACCGGAACCGATTGTAAGGTTGTGATTCTGTGCAGCGCCGCCTTCAAAAGGAACGCCGTCAACACTGCCTTCAAAGTCGATAACAGCAACATCGCCGTTTTCAACCGCTCTGTCTGTAATATCAACAAAACGAGCAGCTCTTTCTTTCATATTATCAATTTCTCTGTCAATTTCTTCGTCTGTAACAGCATATTCAATTTTTGTCACTTTAAGACCTTTATATTTTCCGAGTTTAACTTCAGGCTTAACAGTAACTTTTGCGGTATAAACAAAATCTTTGCCATATCCGATTTCTTTAACGTCAACTTCAGGACGTGCAACAGGTTCAAGCCCTTCTTTTTCAACTGCTTCGGGATATGTTTCCTGCAGAAGCATTTCAGCTGCATCTTCAAAGAATACGCCTTCACCATAAGTTTTTTCGATAAGCTTACGGGGAGCTTTACCCTTTCTGAAGCCGGGTATGTTTATATTTTTAACGTTTTTAAGATATACCTTCTGTACAGCCTTTTCAAAATCTTCAGCGGGCACCTTAACCTCGAGCTGAATAACATTTGTTTCTACTTGTTCTTTTGTAATTTCCATAACGAAACCTCCTAAAATAATTAAAAGCTAATACTAATCCACATTATTTTATTATACAACATTTCGCATGGTTATTTCAATATAACATTTGAACAAATTATTGCCCGCCAAATGCGCATTATATATAAATTATTACCCACAAATTACCTGCTTAAACCTGTAGTTTCCTAAAATTTACACAAATTCCGTAAACTTTATGTATATTTTAAGATTTATACTTGAAATTTCTCTGAAGATGTGATAGAATATTTATATATATTATTTTAACATATGATGAGGAGAATTGACATGAAAAACGTATTCGATACATTAAAAGAGCGCGGACTTATTGCGCAGACAACTCATGAGGAAGAAATACGCAAACTTTTGGGAGACGAGAAGGTTACGTTTTATATAGGCTTTGACCCAACGGCAGACAGTCTGCATGTGGGGCATTTTCTGCAGATGGTAGTTATGAAGCATATGCAGGACGCAGGACACCGTCCCATAGCTCTTGTAGGCGGCGGTACGGGTATGATAGGCGACCCCAGCGGCAGAACTGATATGCGTCAGATGATGACAAAAGAAACAATTGCTCATAACTGCGAATGTTTCAAGAAACAGCTCGGCAGACTCATAGATTTTTCTGACGGCAAAGCACTTATGGTAAACAATGCTGACTGGCTTTTAGATTTGAACTATGTTGAATTTTTAAGAGACATAGGCTCATGCTTCTCAGTTAATAAAATGCTTTCGGCTGAATGTTTTAAATCAAGACTCGAGAGAGGCCTTTCCTTCCTGGAGTTTAACTATATGCTTATGCAAAGCTATGATTTTCTGATGCTTAACAGAAAATACGGATGTAAAATTGAGCTGGGTGGTGACGACCAGTGGTCCAATATCCTCGGAGGTATTGACCTTTGCCGAAGAAAAGACCAGACCCAGGTATACGGCATGACATTTACCCTTCTTCTGACTTCAGAAGGAAAGAAGATGGGTAAAACAGCAAAAGGTGCTCTCTGGCTTGACCCGGAAAAATGCAAACCTTATGATTTCTATCAGTATTGGGTTAATGTACATGATGATGATGTAATAAACTGTCTTAAGCTTATTACTTTTGTTCCTATGGAAGAAATCCGTGAAATGGAAAAATGGGAAGGCAAGGAGCTTAATCAGGCTAAAAAACGTCTTGCTTATGAAGTTACAAAGCTTGTTCACGGCGAAGAAGAAGCAATCCGCGCAAGAGATGCGGCAGAGGCTGTATTTGCAGGCGGTGGCGTAAGTGCCGATATGCCCACAACAGAAATTCCTGCTGCAGAAATTGAAGGAATGGGTATGCTTGACCTTCTTGTACGTGTTAAACTTGTTCCGTCCAAAGGTGAGG